>JBHLNC010000126.1:0-6055 GCA_048937435.1 Promethearchaeota archaeon
AGTGTGCTTTTCTTCAACTTAATCGCTTTGACTCGAAACCTTCCAAAGTCATAGTTTTTGTGTTCTTCAACTAGCTTCATTAATTGGACACGGTTTTCTCCACTACGGACTCTAGCAATTGTAAGATGAGGTGAATATTTTCGCTTCTCTGATGGGAATCCATGCATTCTAAGTTGTTTTCCAAGGAACTGCTGATGGTGGATGAGTTGGTCTGCACCTAATGTACATCCAATCCAAATCACTCGAGGTCGCTGAGGCCGGAAGCAACCGAGACCAACTAGTTCAACTTCAAAGGAATCACCCTCCACCTCTTCAAGGAGTCCAATTAGCTCCGGGATTCGCCCCTCGTCAACATCTCCAAGAAAGTGTAAAGTAAAGTGGAGGTTTTTTTCTTCAACTAGTTTTAGTTTGGCTCTACTTGATTGGAGATCTTGTTGTTTTTTTCGAATGTGTCTAGTTACTGTTGGATCATCAACCTCAACAGCAATAAAGCAGCGGATTCCTGGCATAAATAATCATCTCACGATTTTCTACTCTAAAGATATGGGGAAACTTTATATCATTCTCCATTACCAAGAGCGAACAGCTGCTTTTGGGAGGCATTGCTTGGTTGAAGACAAAGAAATCATCACGCACGCGGAAACCGCTAGCTGAAATCTCTCGCACACATAGTGACCCTCTCGCACAACAAATTATCCCAGCAAGAGAAGTTGTTCTTCGACCCGCAGGTTATCCATTAGAAGTAAATAATGCCTCAGTTAATCCGCTTCTCAGAATACGAGATGAAAAATTATTCAGCGCATACGCTGTCGATCAATGGCAGGGGATGAAGGTCAAACTCAATGACTATCTCTTCGACCAATTACTCCTTCCTGACTTCGCGTTCAAAGTTGTTTCAGTCACACCAACTGAAGCACACATCGTGGCTGATACAAAAATTCGTCTCATCGAACCTCCCAAAACTAGTACAGCAAAGTCTCGGCAAATTAAATTTAAGGACGTAATCGGACACGAAAACGCCAAGGCAAAATGTTTCATTATCCAAAAGTACATTGCCAATCCCTCTCGCTTCGCTGAATGGGCCCCACGACGCGTCCTCTTTCACGGACCTCCCGGAACTGGAAAAACTATGTTAGCCCAAGCGCTAGCTGGGGAAACAAAAGCTGAATTCTTCTACATCAAAGCAACATCACTTATTGGACAACATGTTGGTGCAGGAGCCGATAAGGTTAACAAACTTTTCGAAGACGTTGCACAGAATAGGCCATGTATCGTCTTTATTGATGAAATTGATTCAATTGGACTCGATCGAGGATTCCAATCGGTTCGGGGAGATGTAACCGAAGTAGTAAACTCGCTCATCTCGCAATTTGATCTCATCGAAGACCAAGAAGGCGTTGTTGTGATCGCCGCAACCAACAGTCAAGACTTTTTAGATCCTGCACTGCGAAGCCGTTTTGAAGAAGAAATTGAATTTCCGCTTCCCAATTACGATGAACGCCTTAAAATTCTTAAAAAATATACATCAACTCTTCCAATGCCCGTTGAAGCTGACTTAGATGCGATTGCCCGTCGAACTGAAGGCTATTCTGGTCGTGATTTGAAAGACAGGGTACTCAAAGGGGCTCTTCACCACGCGCTTTCAAGGGGCCTCTCTTCTATAGATGAATCCACATTCAAACATGTAGATATAATTCGATCCACGAAAGAAAAGCCCCTGTATAAGTAAAATCCTAATTCATGCATCGTGGTTGCCTTGCAAGTAAAAACCGCTGTCATTTTTTGTGGAATGCCCGGCTCGGGTAAGTCCGTTGGCCTCACCGTTGCTTCGGATTTAGGCATTCCAGTGGTTGTGATGGGTGATGTGATTCGTGAAGAAGTCGCCTGTCGAAATCTCCAAGCATCTCCTCAATCGTTAGGTCAAATAATGATCGAACTTCGAGATCGGTATGGCTCTGCTGTGGTTGCAGAAAGATGTATTGAAAAACTGCAACAAGTTTCCAGTCCACATATTGTAATTGACGGTGCCAGGAGCGAGGCTGAAATTTCCGCGTTTAGAAGAGTTATCGATCATGTCAAAGTAATTGCAGTCCATGCCTCTCCCAAAATTAGGTTCGCCCGTCTTCAAGAACGTGGTCGAGAAGATGATACCCTAACAGAAGAAGCATTCCATGAAAGAGATGCTCGCGAACTTGACATAGGAATCGGACGTGTGATTGCTCAAGCAGATCTAGTAATAATTAATGAGGGTGATCTTGAAGAGCTGAAGGCAAAGACTCTTCAGATTCTAAAAGATGAATTCAAATTAGACTAATTGATTGGAGGGCTGCTAGATAATCTCAGTCACCTTGTGGGCTGACGTCAAACCCACAGAAGACATCAAAAAAGTCAAACAGGCTCTGCTGAATCTATGCCCTCCTGCATCAATCGAAGTGTTCCGAGAACCAGAAAAAACAACAAGGATGAAAGGATATGCTACAGGACCTGAATCAATAGCAACATTCGCGAAAAAATTCCGTGAACAACGGATTCTCGAAGCGGTTAGACAACAGCTTCTCAAATCGGTTCAAAATAATGAACTAGTTTTTGCTGTACAACGCCAAGCCGCCTTTGTGAACCGCTTTCATCTCTGTGACTTAACCGATTATACTGCTATGGGGCCAATTCGTGTTAAAATACGAGCTAACAACATCCAAGATGTTATCGATTATATCAGCCCCCCAACCTTTAAGGGAAAACCGAAGTTTCGAAACGATCTCAAACTCGAATAATCTTATGGTGATTGCGAAATCTGAAAAACACTTCATTAACAAGAGCGAGCTAGAATTTTTCGACGTAGATTCAGTTCCAAGACATCCAAATCATTGGGGGCAAAAGCATTCGGAAAAATTTCTCGGGCTTCTTTTTCATGGATTTCAAACGAAACGTATCGCGGACTAATATGAACCAATGCAAGTTGTTCTACTTTTGCCTTAGAAGCAATCTGTGCTGCCTGTGCAGCAGTAGAATGGAGAAATTCCTTCGCCTTGTCTTTATGTCCTTCAGAAAATGTGGCATCATGAATGAGAAGAGTTGCATTCTTTGCCTTTGTGGCTAATTTTGGATTTGGAGCAGTATCACCAGAATAAACAATAATTGGACCTTTTCGAATGGGCCCGATTACTTCACTTGGTTTTACACGCTTCCCTCCTGAAGTTGTAATTGTATGACCTAGTTGTAGACGCTTACGTAGAGGACCTGATGGAATCCCTAGTCTTCTTGCCTTGGAAACATAGAATTTCCCTGGAATATCTGCCATACGAAGGATGTAGGAAAATGCAGGGATATTATGAAGTGCAGGGAGACATTCCACCCGGTACTGTTTCTGTTGAGTTATCGTTCCTTTTTCCACTTCCTTTATTGCAAAATCAAACTCGAGTTGAGTGTGAGTTAACTCCATGTTTGTTTCTATGAAGGTTTTGATGCCTGGAGGGCCATGAATTGTCAAAGGCTTTGTACGTTGAAGCATTGCCATGGTGGATAGTAACCCAGGCAATCCCAATACATGATCGCCATGAAGATGGGAGATGAACACTTCGATAATTCGTTGGGGGCTGAGGCTAGAACGTTTTAACTGAATCTGAGTTCCCTCTCCACAGTCAAAAAGCAAAATTTTTCCTTTGAAGTATATGGCTGTCGCAGGCGAAGCTCGGTTCTGTGAGGGAATTCCGCCACCTACTCCTAGAAAATAAATCTTCATCATTTCATCCATCGATACTACTGTCGTTGCAATACCACTATTAGCCGATTTAAACTACGGTGAATCCGCATTGTATGCGTTTCAATAATAGCAAAACTGTCTGTAGGTATGATTTCCTTTTCAAAGTATTTCTCTGGAAGGGCCAGACAAAGATAACCGCCTTTCTTCAGGTGATTTGTCAACACATCTAGGCTTGTTTGAATGAGTTTGACCACTTCGGATCCTTTAGTGGAGCTCGATCTTCCGTAGGGTGGATCAGTAGCTATTGCATTCACCCCTTCAGGGCGTAGCGGGATTGTGCGTGCATCTGCGAGGGCTCCATTGAACGGAACCTTGTAGTGCTTCAAGTTTTGTTGGCATCCTGCAAGAATGGAGGAATCAATATCAAATCCGACAGGAACGCAACCGATATCTGCAGCTTCTAAGAGAAGCCCTCCAGTTCCACAAAAGGGGTCAAGGAGAAGATCACCCCGTTTTACTCGACTGAGATTGACCATGACTCGTGCAAATTTGGGATGAATCGCACTAGGGACAAAGAATGGGCGTAGGGGACTGCGTCTTTGATAAACCCCAACTCGATCACGTGACGCTAGATACGGTCCCAAAAAGAATTGGTTACCATTTATTACACCTAGAAAGAGCACATCTGGCTTCGTTAAATCAACCACGACTTGTCCTTTCAACGCCTGCCAGATTTGTGACCCCACTTTACTTGCTAGTGCGTCTATATCAAAAACAGTCGGTTCTCGTTGAACTCGGGTAATTTTTACACCAAACCGGTCTTTGGGTTTAATCCATCCTGTAAAATCACAGTTCCTTACCCGCTCCAATATCTGTACTTCTTCTGCTGGGGATTCAAAGAATACAACACTCGCATGATTTACTAAACCGGAACGTTCTGTGGCAATTTTTGCCCCTTTAGGATCAACTTCAAGGAGCAAAATCTGATTTTGATGTCCTATTACCTTGAAGGGGAATTTTTCTCCTTCTAAAATTGCACATAATTCTGCTTGAGGAAGTGTTTCATGTTCACCAGATAAAATGAATAGGCACATTTGTTCCTGTGATTGTTTCACGACCCCTCCTCCAAATTTAGAGCCATTACTAATGCGTCTTCACCATCATCATAGAACCTACGCCTTCGTTTGACTTCTCGAAAACCCAATTTTTGATAAAACGACTGTGCGGCATTGTTTGAAACGCGAACTTCAAGAACTACTCCATTGCAACCCTTTGATTTCAAGACATTAATGAGTTTTGAAAGTAGTCTGGAGCCAAAACCCCTTCTCCGATATTGTTTACCAATTGCGATAGAGAGAATATGTCCAACCTTCGATTGTTTCTTTCTATCAATATCCGCGACTGCATACCCTAGGATGGATTCTGCTTCATCTTTTCTATCAACAGCCACGAGGAACTGATCCGGTTGAGTTCCAGCCAGAAATTGAAATAACTCCTCTGAATAAGGATCCGTAAAAGATTCAAACTCAATCCGAGTTAGTTGTTCGAAATCCTGCTCCTGAATGGGTCTAATTCTAATCATTCAATTATTTCCTTGCAGTGGATAGAAATATGTGTGTTGATGTTGGTCTAATCAATTGCTGAGGCGGCTGTTCGTGAAAATTGTGACTAAGAAACTAAAAATTGGCCTCGTCGTCGTTGTTCCTGAGGATATGGATGACTTATGGCACCTATACAATATCATCCTCCCCGGTGATCAAGTAGCCGCACGAACAGTTAGACGCGTAAGACGTGATGTAGACGAGACCTCTCGCCCTGACAAAGGCGAACGCCGTCGTATGTTTATTCGATTAACCGTCGAAGAAGCGGCTTTACACAAATACTCAAACCGCCTTCGTGTAAAGGGAAAAATACTGGAGGGCCCAGAAGAGTTCGTTACTCTTGGCACCTACCACACTATCAACATCGAACCAGGACTAAAAGTCGAAATTATCAAAGAAACCTGGCCACGCCCTCTTCTACGCCGACTAGAAGACGCCGTTTCTCGAAAGGGACAACGACTGATAATTATTGCCGTAGAAGAGGATCAAGCAGTAATTGGCATCATCGATGATTCAGGGATTGACGTACGTGTCGAAATCCATGGAAGAGCAAGGGGTAAATATGGCAAATATATTCAAACAGCAGACGCCATGGATCAAATGTTTTCTGGGATTGCAACCCAACTTCATGAACTACTTGAAAGATTACCAGAAATCACTCGGATAGTAATCGTTGGACCCGGTTCCACGAAAGAAAACCTTGCTGAGGTACTGAAGAACAAGGTTCCAAAAAGTAAGAATCTCCTCCTCTTAG
>JBHLNC010000127.1:0-6046 GCA_048937435.1 Promethearchaeota archaeon
GTAATCCGAATCCTGTGAAGCTTCCACCGCCATCTCCTCTTGAAACATACGATGACGAGGTTTCTCCTACACCAATGAATCGAGAATTCGTCAAATAGACAAGACCTGTAATACTTGCTTCTGTCATCGGTCCACTCAAGGCTATGTTTCCTCCAAGAGATAATGTTAGATCTTCTTCCCTTGCAAGTGCATAATTTTCGAAAAGCCGTTTATCCATCTTAGTTAATTCTTCAGGTGCTAGAATGTTTGTCACAGAACTTCGAAAATGGAGATAGCAGTCTGTCCATGCAAATTTTGAATCTTCTAGGATATAATTGCCATAAGTATCACAGAAATTGTTGAGATTGTTACGGTTGACATCAAGCTCCTTCACAAGATGTTCAATAAACCGGACGTATCCATCTTCTCTTTCCTTGTATTCTGCAACGAGAGAACCTTGTTCATTCTGAGGTGTTACTATCCATTCTTTTTTTGACATAATCTCCCATCCAATGAATTGTGCAATTCACATTTCACGTGCAATCGCACATGCCATTGTTTCATTGTTGTGTAACTTCTTATTTATAGCTATCTTCTTCAGTTTCCCCAAGCAAGTCGTTACTATTTGTTTATTCTTCGATTACCTAATATCTAATAAGGAGCTAATTCGTGTGTAGCCATGACGAGCAGTCTTGCGGAGGAACCGTAGTGAAAATCCTTTTTGATGTTATTACACCGAAACAAGCGCGAATGGCAGTGGCTACATGGAAGCGGTTTTCAAAAGACCATGAAATTCATATCACCTCACGTGAATACGCAGAAACCAACGATGTCTTAACACACTACAAAGTGCCCTTCACCAGTTCTGGCGAATATTTCAGTGACACATATAAGAAGTTCATATCACGGATTGAACGACTGCACTTTTTAGTCGACAATTTCTCAGATGTTGATGCAATTATTACTCAGGCCGCAATTGAAACCGTCCATATGGGTGTGGGATTAGGAAAACCAGTTGTTGTCCTCACGGATGCGACGAAACGGAAATATTTAAACCGCCAGATTATTCCGAGCGCCACCTACCATCTACGAGAAGAACTCACCAAAGGTATCTGGGAATATGAACCTGAGATTCCTGTCTATATGGATGCATGCCAGGAACACTTCTACTCTCAGATCATAAAAAGAAAGAATCCCAACTTGGTTGTCTTTCGGGAATTTGAGCATCATGCCTCATACGCTGAAAGCGTGACTCCTATAGACATCCGAAAACAAATCCAAAGCTTTTGTAAAGATCATGGTTATGAGCTCCTTGAGCTAGCCCGGTACAAATCTCACCGATTCGTTCCTCCCGAAGAAATCTTCTCAAAAGCAGTTCTTGTCATAACCGGTGGATCATCCATGGCTATCGAAGCTGTTCTCACCCAAATCCCAGCCATTAGTTTTTATCCGAACTATTTTCCCAAGTTCGAGTATCTCATCGAACGGAAATATCCAATAAAAAGAATCCGTAACCCCAAATTACTCCAACCTCAATTAGAACAACTTATGCAACTCCCTCCGACGACGCACACGTTCAAGGATGATCCCCTTGATAAAATGGCATGGATTCTGAAAGACATAGAAAAACAACTCTGAGGGGCTGATTGGTACTCCGGTCAATTCACGAGTGTGTCTTTCTATGTGTGGTACATACCATCGATTTGTTCGATGATGTGGTAGAGGAATTCGCCGAAATTGCTACTGTTACGTATTCGTTTTTTGAGGTAACGTTGCATCAAGTTCTTATCGATTCCCACTTTCGAATTGCTGAGGACAACAATTTCGGTCAATAGGTCCAAGAGGACACGTTGCTCACTGCGCGTTAGAAAGGGGCCCAACTTGTCGATGACATAGAAGGCATCGGTGTAATCCACAGGTCCCACCCGTGATAATTCGGTCAACGCTAGCAGTGTATGTCCTGCAATGTAGTCCTTCCCAATTTCGAGAAGGCGATCACCGATTTTTTCACTCGGTGTTAACGATTTCTTTATTTTACTTGCTGACATGGTTCATTACTCCCTTCTCTCCATAACATACAACCGATAGCCGTGTTCGCCCGGTTCAGATACTTCCCTTTGATGAATTTGCACTCGCTCGAGAATTTTTGCAAGGTGATTCCAAAATTCTTGGTAGAATTGGTCTGCTAAATCCCGGGGGACTTCGCTGAATGCTTCGGCAAACACATCATTTCGAAGCACTATCACAAATTGGTCTTCGAGTTGTTCTAACGAAGCATAGAAACCAAAAGTGTCCAAAGCGTGTACTATTCGATTGAGTCGATCCTTGAGCGTTCCACTGGGTTTCTCTGCAAGAATCTGTGCCCATAAACTCGTAACTAGCTGTCGTATCAGAGAGGTCGATGTTTTCACACCAAGGGATGTTGCGACTGCTTGTAACAGAAGAGAAAAGACACGCGCTGATTGTTGAGGAAAAAGAGTGTGTGCAGTATCGGATAGGAAGTAGGTGCGTTTTGGACGACCACGTGTTGCATGTTCGTGGCGAGATGATACTAGTCCAGCGGCTTCTAAGACATCAAGATGGTTTCGTATCGCACTAATGTGAATTCTGAGCTGTCTTGCTAGTGTTACTGCATTGGCATCAGCAACCAGTAAGGCTTCTAAGATTATCCTACGAGTTCCACTGATAGTAGATGCGAGTTTACTCTCTGATGCCACAGCGCTGAACCTTGCAGCTCCTGGTTCGAATATTATATTTAAATCATTATATATCAAATATAGTGACTATAATTGATTGTTAAAACTGATTTTAAACCAAAATACGTGAAACATTTCGTAATGAATGAAATATTTCACCGCGCGAATTAGTATATTCAAAGAATTGGGGTCACTCGTAACGCAAAGCTTTGACAGGATCCAGTTTAGCCGCTTTCCGAGCAGGATACAAAGCAAAGATGACACTAATGAAGATGGCAAACCCGATCGCAATAAATATGGTTTCAATCGGCAGTACGGGTGTGAGTGTGAAAGAACTAGCTCCACTAAAACCTCCAAATCCTCCTCCATCGCTACCAGTGATTCCACCTGCGAAATCCCCACTGAATAACAATGGTAGCATCAAGCCCATGCCATAAGCAAGTCCCCATCCGGTAATGATGCCAATGATTCCTCCAATGATGCCAAGAAGGACCGCTTCTGATAAGAATTGACTTAGAATAGTTCGGTCTTTTGCTCCGACAGCTTTCATGATACCAATTTCTCGAGTGCGTTCCATGACGGACACGAGCATGATGTTGAGAATTGAAATTCCAGCAACCAGCAAAGCGATGGAGGCGATAGCTAATAAGAAAATTTCCATTATATCGAACACCGCCATAACGGTGTCAATAATCGAACTGGGAACAATAACAAGTACTTGATCTTCAAATGCATCTCTTATGTCATCAGCTATAGCATCTGCTTGAGTAGGGTCGTCGATTTTTGCGAGAATCATATCGATATTCTCGGAATTAAAGAGATCTTGATACGTATCAAGAGGTATAAAGACAGATCGATCTAGGGGTAACATTCCTGATTGTCCGGCTTCATCTAGCACACCACTAACGATGAATGAGACGTTCACATAGCTGAAGCTCATCCCAACTCGCACAAGAATTTCAGTGGTGATGTTGTCACCTACACTAGCAATTGGATCATCAAGATAACCAATCACGCAAGAGTCATTAATCCCTGATTCAGGATACCCGCCATCTGCGAATTGGAGTTTATGTCCATAAACGGCCTCAAGATCTGTGAAGTTGAGTCCAACGAGCCGAGTATCAAGGGTTCCTCCGGTTTCATTGTAAACACTTGTTCCGGTTTGAGAATAGGGAAGGGTTGCTTCAACTCCAGTGACGTTTTGAATGAGAGTAGTATCATTCAAGTGAAGGGATGTTAATCCGCCTCCACCAAGGATTCCGCCACCAGGCATAACAGTTAGAATATCCATGTCAAGACCTTGCATGAGCTGATTAGTAATTTGAGCTTCAAATCCGCCACTCAGTGCTGCAATGGATACTACAGCCATGATACCAACCACGATGCCTAGGGTTGTTAGAGCTGTACGGGTTTTTCGGCGACGCATATTGGCCCAGGATAATCCGAGGATATTTCTAAATTTCATTGAACGGTCACCTCGCCTCCGCCTTTACGTTCGCTCACAAATGTACCGTCTTGCATCTCTATGACACGGTCTGCCACCGTGGTTAATCGTTGATCATGGCCAACAACTACAAAGGTAAGACCTTGTGTTTGATTCAGCTCGCGGAGCAAGTGAATAATTTCAGCTCCGGTTTTTGTATCCAAGTTGCCGGTGGGCTCATCCGCGAGTATAATTCGGGGGTTATTTGCCAATGCCCGTGCAATGGCAACGCGTTGTTGTTCTCCACCACTCAGTTCGGAGGGAACATGTTCTCGGCGTTTACCTAGCCCTACGCGTGTGAGTAATTGTCGGGCACGACCCCTCGCACTTGATGTAGGCACTTCTGCAAATTTCAAAGGGAGTTCCACGTTTCCTTGGGCTGTCAATTGGGGCATTAAATTGAAGAACTGGAACACAAAGCCTACTCGTCGTAAGCGTACATCCGCCAGTTTATTATGGTCGAGAGTGGACAAGTCTAGCCCCTCAACATAGACTTTTCCTTCAGTGGGTTTATCCAAGGCTCCTAAAAGATGCAGTAGGGTTGATTTTCCACTTCCTGATACACCTAAGATTACGAGAAACTCGCCACGGCGAACTTGAAGGTTTACTCCCTGAACAGCTCTTACTTCAACTGGTCCCATTTCGTACGTTTTGCAGAGATTCTTGGTTTCAATGATATAATCCGAAGTGTATGATTGATAATCAAAAAGTGTGGTTAAGGGATCTACGGTTTGTATGGGTTTTTGTTCTGTCATGATTTTCACCAAAGAAAGTGGAGAATATGCTCAGAAGTTTTATGACTCTAAAAGACATGAAATTAACAAACATATATAAGCTTTCGGAAATGAGTAATCTGTATGGCATTTCCTCCCTTCTTTCAACGTCCAAAGGGTGCACTTTTGCGTATTTCAATCCTACGAATTATCAGTGACGAACCTTTACATGGATATGAAATCATGAAACGCATTGAAGAAGACACTGAAGGACGTTGGTCTCCTTCTCATTCGCTACTTTACAATACCTTGGGTCAGCTTGAGGAACAGGGTTTCATCACGAGTCAAAAGGACTACAAGGGTGAAGTTGAACGAACCGTCTATTCAATAACACAAGAAGGGAATAGGAAACTCGATGAGGAAGTGAGCCAGATCGCTCAAATGATTTCACGCATGATGTCCTCTTTTGAGGGGCGTCGCATCGGACGTTTTCCATTATTAATCCTTGAACACCTTCCACCAAAAGACCGAAAGGATCTTCTGATTAAATTCCGTGATCAAATCCAAGTTGTTCTTGAAGAAATTAAAAAAGAACTTACAAAAATTAAAGATTAATATCTAGATTATAGTTTGCTTTTGATTGAGAGTTTCTTTCTATATCTTTGGAGTTATTATGAAGTGTTGAATGTGTTCGGCTTTTAGGAATGTGGCAAACTCGTTCAAGGTCGATTGAATCGCTTTAATTACTTTCTGGGTGAGTTGGGCGTTTGGTTCTGTGTGAATAGCACGGATTTCAAGGTGATTAGTTTCTCGATTCAGTTTCGTGTCGATGCGTCCCATTAATTGGTCGCCGAAAAGGATGGGGAGTGAGTAGGGTCCGTATTGCCGGTCTTTCTCGGGGACATAGATCTCTAGTCGATATTTGAAATTGAAGAGTTGTTCGATGCGTGTTCGTTCGTAGATGAGGTTATCAAAGGGGGACAGGAATGTGGTTCTTCCAGTCCATTCATTGTTTTCGATTTGTTCTAGCAATGGAAGGTTTTTTGTATGGATGTACCAGGTTCCGCGAAGAGGTTGTTGGGTTTGGGAGTCAATGATTTGGATTTGTTCAATTTGTTGCTGTGATGTGAGTTTTGATAAGATCGGAGCGATGTTTTCTGGAATTCCACGGATGT
>JBHLNC010000128.1:0-6019 GCA_048937435.1 Promethearchaeota archaeon
TGCTCCGGAAAACTCTAAAAGCCCATCGTGACACATCCCACACGACCCCGAATTCCGGTGCCGTTGGGTGACCCAGTGTGAGCATTGAAATTGACCAGCTCTCCTTCACATATTCGACTTCCAACACTAAAGTCTTAGATAAGATTTCATTATCTATCCCTCAAGGGGCGTTTTTCGGACTAGTTGGACCCAGTGGCTGTGGAAAAACTACACTCGCGCGGTGCTTAAACGGGTTAATTCCGCATTTTCATCCTGGGACGATTGAAGGGTCAGTCAAAGTCCATGGTTTAGATACTCAAGAACACCCCGCACATGAGTTGGCGGAGAAAGTTGGTTTAGTATTTCAGAATCCAGAAAATCAATTAATCGCTCCCACTGTGGAACGAGAGCTTGCGTTTGGTCCAGAAAATCTCGGCGTTCCACGAAATGAAATTCGCCATCGAGTTGAAACCCTAATTCAACAAATTCATCTTGAAGATATTCGTGATAAAGCGCCCTACGAATTATCGGGTGGTGAACAGCAACGCGTTGCTATTGCAGCTGTGTTAGCCCTCCAACCGAGTATCCTGGTTCTAGATGAACCTACGGCTAACCTCGACCCTCTTTCAGCATTTGAGGTCTTAGAACTGCTTACTCAGCTTAATCGGGATATGCAACTAACGATTTTACTAATTGAACATCGACTGGAACTCGTTCTCCCACATATCCAAGAACTCATTGTGTTAGCAGATGGGCGCATCATTACCCAGGGTCCACCCAGTCAGGTCATCAACAAACCTGCCGTTGCTAAGATTGGAGTAGCTGTGCCCCCAGTAATCCAGCTTTTAAAACGTGTAAAGCATCCCAATATCAGAGCCGCCGCTATTCTCTCAGTTGACCAAGCGGTGAAAACGATTTTGGAGGAGGTTCGCAAGTGATACTCTTTAACGATGTCTGGTTCGAGTACGAACCTAATCAACCCGTTCTTCGGAACCTCAGTCTGCAAATACAACCTGGTGAAACTGTTGCACTAATGGGAGAAAACGGTGCAGGAAAAACCACCCTGGTCAAGCACATCAATGGGCTGCTAAAACCCACACGTGGCATAGTATACCTTGAAGGCGTTGATACTCGCGACAAATCAACCGCGCAACTGGCGCGAAAAGTCGGATTTGTATTTCAAAATGCGGATCACCAACTTTTTGCTGATACACTTCAAGCGGAAATCGGCTTTGGACTGCGAAACCTAGACTTTTCTAAAGAAGAAATAGATGAACGGGTGAACCGGTTTCTGAAATTGTTTGAACTCGCTAAGTACAAGGACCAATCGCCATTCCTGCTTAGTGGTGGCGAAAGAAAACGGCTAGCCCTCGCCTCTGTATTGTGTGTCGAACCTCAGGTTCTCATTTTAGATGAACCGACCCAAGCGCAGGATGCACTGCAAAAGCAAAAACTTCTCGACTTCATTGCATCTTTTCGCCAATCAAATCATATCTTATTACTCGTCACTCATGATGTTGAATTCGCGGTCAAAGCCGTTGACCGCATTATGGTTTTATCTCAAGGCGAACTCATTGCTGACGGAACCCCGCGACAAATTCTCAGTAACCTCTCAATTCTAAAACGGGCTCGTCTCTTACCTCCACAACTCACCCAGTTTGCCCATCAACTCTCTAAACATATACCACGATTTCCTGTTGATCTCTTGACACTTCCTGAAGCGGTCAAGGCGGTTAATCAAATAATTCGAAGGCCGAGGTGAAACATCGTATGGCTGCTATCTTTGAAGCATTTCGATTTAAGCAGAAACATACCTTCATGCATGGCCTTGATCCCCGCACTACGTTTTTCATGGCGGTGTGTTTTTCCATCCTCGCTATGCTCTTTCTCGAGCTCCTCCCGCTCCTAATCATCATATTTTCTATGCTTCCGTTTATCCTCATTGCAAAGTCTATCGGACAATGGTCACGAAGCCTCAGGGGACTTGCTTTCCTTGCAGGATTCATCCTCATCATAAACTCATACTTCATCAGCTTCTCATTCGCTGTGTCTACAGTTCTACGACTCACCGCATTAATGACGGCATTTTCCATCTTCTTTTTAACCGTCCATCCCGACGACTTCGCCCAAGCCCTCATAGAAATGCACATACCCTACGAATTTGCCTTTGCCTTTTCTATGGCTGTGCGCTATGTTCCCACCATCGCCACAGAAACAGAAACCATTCGTGACGCCCAAATGTCACGAGGTCTTGAATTAGAAAGCGGCAACATCCTCCAGCGTGTCCGCAACTATATTCCCATCCTAATTCCCGTTATCGTCAGCTCAATACGCCGCGCTCTTCAAGTGGCAGAAAGCCTCGAATCCCGCGCCTTCGGTTCTACTGCAGAACGAACTAGCCTGTATGGTCTGAAATTACAAAAACGTGATTATGCCCTCATGATCTATTCGCTCCTGTTACTCCTACTTGGGATCTACGTAACTTTCGTCCTTCGAACTATGCTTCCTTCACCTCTACCAGATTGGTTTTTCTGGACCTTCCCCTTCTAATCAGTAGCGAATGATTTCCCCACCTTCAGGTGAAAAAGATGACAGCTCTACTCCTCCAAGAAACACGTATTGGTCCGACGTTGCACCTGATCGGCATATTTGGTGGCACTCTAGCGAAATCAGGGGCATCTTCTGATCTTGTGGAATTAGCTCAACGGATTGCCTCCGATCATGATGCCATATTCCAATTGGTCAATGCTGATACTGTAGCCAGTGCCAAACATTTACTCTTCGCTACAATTCATGCTTTAACCGCGTTTCACCGCGGTACACAGCGCGCATCAACGGTTGCCATGGAGCTCCTTCGTTTTGCTGCGGCTCAACGTCAAATTTCTCAAGCCTTAAATCTCTTAGGGATAACAGACTCTACGTTACACCTTGGCGGGGTAATCATTGGGGAGAACATCACAAAAATTGAAAATGTTCATCAAGATTTCTTGCGCCTTGCTAACGTAACCGATAATCCAATCGTGTTAGAAATTAACTCAAAGAAGAAGGAGCGAGCCATTCAAGACGCTTTTCAAATTACAGCAAGAGAACTTGAAGCGATAATGCTTTCGGAGAGTTCTGAAGATCGAATAGAATCATTACAAAAACTTGTATATGACCGGTGTGCGCTTCTCGCAATTTCCCGTTAAGGGTGCCGAAGTGTCACAAATTCGTCTTCTCGGAGTAAGCTAAGACCGGTTACGGGTCCTAGAACCTCAACACCCACCACCCAGTCATATTTTTCGAGATCCACTTTTCCTGGAAACTGCGTGGCGATTTCGTGCAATAATTTGTCTCGGTCTAAACCAGTATCTCGGCGGTTCAAGTTTACACGAAACTTCGCGGATTTCGTCATACCTTTTGCTAGTTTCTTGCTCCCCGCTCGTATTCCATTAAATGTGCTATCAACCACTAAATCAATAGGATGAATCTTCAACAATTCTTTGATAATCCAAGGCATTTTCTGGACAATTTGATTTAGTTTTTTCACAAACTCATGGGCATCTAAACTACTTTTTGCAACTACAAGGCATGAGATTCCTGTTAGTTTACACCATTCAAGCGTTCCAAGGCTTGGCTCCTCTTCAATGATTCGACGCAACTCTTGACAACTTTCCACTTCTTGAAACCGTCGACAGGATATTAGTAAATTAAATTCATCATTGACCGTCAGCATATGGCTCAATGGGTGCACGCTTCCGTTTTTAAATCTTCAGGAACCGTTTTTCTATGTCAACGGACTACTGATTTTCTTCTCACCCAAAGAATGAGCTGAGTTCTGCAGCTCGTATAGCTCCTTCGCGGATGATTACTGGTGGTTCAACTGTACAGTTGACGATGGTTGAGTCAGCTTCATGAAGGGTGGGTCCAGCGTCAACGATGAGGTCAACCAAGGATCCCAATTGTGCTGCCGCTGCATCAGCGGTGCGTGGGCTTGGTAACTCGGATTTGTTAGCACTAGTTCCGATTATTGGGTAGCCCGTCGCATGAATGATTGCTAGAGTTACGGGGTGGTTGGGCATTCGAAGTGCTAGAGACCGATCAGGTCCAGGGATTCCTGGAGGGAACATTCGACGCCCAGGGACAATGAGTGTTAAGGCTCCAGGCCAGAACTTAGTGGCTAGCGCTTGAGCAACAGGTGGTAGTTTACCAAGAAAAATCGCTTGCGCGATATTCCCCACTAGCAGTGGCATCCCCGGTTTATCGGTTCGTTCTTTTATCCTTAAAATACGTTTGACAACAGTGGCATCTGCAGGATTACCGGCCAAGCCATAAGCAGTATCGGTTGGGAGAATGACAATTCCACCCTGTCTGATAAGGCGCCCCACCTCATCAACCACATCTGGTTCCGGATTCTGCCAGTTAACGGCTAGACGCCTAGTCATTTTTGAGTTGCCACCACTTAAGTAGGAAACATCATCGCATAAAACCTGTTCGAGGCTCCATCAATGCAAGCAATAATCTTGGCTAGTGGGCGTGGTTCACGCTTTATTCCCATCACCGATTATCATCCCAAACCACTTCTTCCCGCTGCCAATCGCCCCCTTCTAGACTACTTACTCACAGCGGTTATCACAACAGGTATCACTGAAATACATGTGACCCTGGGATATGCCAGCGATCAAGTTCAACAATATTTAACAAGTTCCTTTTTGGCTCCACATATTCGACCCGTGCTAGCAACCAACTGGGAACACAGCCCGTTAGCCTCCTTCCAGTCAGTTCTCCCGCACTTGTCAGCCAACACTCCATGCATACTCATTCCCGGAGATCTCTACATCTCTGCTGCCAATCTTCAACAACTGATGAAGACATCAGAAGAAGTGGCACTTCTTTACGATCCACTCGCTCTTCGCCCAGGTACGCTTCTCCAGGTCGATTCATCTCAACAAATCCAAGAATTAACTCAGTCCCCCGCTTTTATCCCTGAATACTATTCCGGCCTACCCGCACTAAAAGCGTTCCCCGCATTCTTTGAACACACCATAGCCACATGTAAAGGGGAACCTTCAACCATATTTGATCTCTTACAATGCTGGCTCGCGCAGGGTCAATCTGTTCAGGGAATTCCAGTAACAGATCGGGGCTGGTTTGATATTGACACCCCAGCTGACCTCATTGCCTTAAATCACCATATTCTCTCCAAAGGTTGGCCTCCAACCCCTGTCCCCTCAGGGACCTATCTTCCCCCGAACACTTCGATGTCAGGGCCTATACATAGTGATACTCTCAAAGTTGGGGAAAATTCGCTGTTGGAAGGTCCACTTCTCCTGGGCGCTGAAATACAAATTGGAACGAATTGTGTAATTCGAGATGGTACCAGCCTAGGGGACTACACTAATGTTGAATCAAATACTCATCTAGCACGTTGTGTCATCCTCCCTCGTACACGGGTTCCTCCAAATGCAGAAGTAACCTCCGCTGTGTTAGACACAAAGGGTAATGCCTTACATTAACGGAACAGAGACATGAAAATCATGCCTTCGCGCCTTCGCCTTCGTCGGGTCTTCGGTCCGCTCGTTCGAATCGTCGCTCGAGGATTCATTCGTCTTGAAATTTCACCCAATGTTATTAGTGTGCTCGCCTTCTTACTTGGTCTTTGTGCCGCAATTGTTCTCGCCTTCTTCCACGGGTATGTCATCTATGGCGTGTTGGTGTTTTGCGCCGGACTTTTGGATGGTGTTGATGGGGAAGTTGCCCGACAGACAAAACAAACGTCAATCACAGGGGGATTTCTCGATTCCATGTTAGATCGACTTGTCGACGTGATTGTGCTTTTTCCTTTCTTGTGGCTTCCCAATCCATTACCACAATTTGGTCCCACGGTATGGTGGGTGGCTTTAGCAATGACAGGGAGTTTGCTAGTCAGCTATACACGTAGTCGGGCCCAAGCTGCTGGCGTCATGGATACTGATGTGGGACTTGCTGCCCGGTCAGAACGCCTTTTCATTCTGGTCGTAACCTGCCTCTTGGTTGTAGTGTTCCCTGCCTTTCCGTATCT
>JBHLNC010000129.1:0-1019 GCA_048937435.1 Promethearchaeota archaeon
TCTCAACAAGAACTTATCATCGTGACTCCCATGTCAGAAATCGTCAAAATCGAAGAGCTTATCAAAACGCTCCAGAAGAGCCCAGATCCCACAGAAAGAGAAGATGCCGCACAAGCCTTAGGACTACTTGGAGATCCAAAAGCAATTGACGCACTGGTAGTTGCCCTAGCTGACACAGACCGTGGTGTCCGAGTCGCTGCGACCAAATCGTTAGAACAACTCCGTGACCAACATCTTGTCGAAGCACTCATCGAAGATTTGTCTCACAAGGATCCGGAAGTACGACGGGCCATTATCGAGATACTGTCTGAACTCAGGGATCGCGAAGCAGTAGACGCCTTGATTGCAGCCCTCGACGATGATAACATTTACGTCCGCAAAGCCGCTGTTGAAGGGCTAGCAGCAATGGGTGACTGGAAAGCCGTAGATCCCCTTATCGACAAGCTAGAAGATACTGACCTGTATGTACGTCAAGCTGCTGCAAAAGCCTTAGGCGAACTTGGAGAGATGCGAGCCGGAGAAGCCTTGACTCGGAGACTGAAAGCAGAACCAGAACTTATCGTTCGTCATGAGATCAAGGTTGCGCTAGCCCGATTGGCGGGTGGCGACTGATTCTCTAAATCAAAAAGAAAAAGGTCAAAAGGTTATTTGTTGTCATTTTTTGGGAATTTTTCGATAGCCATATTCATATACGTCATTTAATGAGATTTTTTAACAATTTTCTATTAGTATAATCATTACTTATAATATTTCTATGCGTAGAAAATAAGTGTAAATGCCTTAACTATTACATAAGTCCATACAATATACTATATATTTATACAAAATTATTTAATAGTTATTCGATTAAAAGAAAACAATTGACGATTCCCTTTATGTTTATAAAATAACTAAATATTCAATAATACTATTAAATATAAAGAGAATAAACATACTAAAAAATCGCCTATAGTGTATTCAAAAAAATTAGAGCAAATCTGCAGAAAAATGATTCATAAACAGATCACATTCGCTATTAC
>JBHLNC010000129.1:1029-5965 GCA_048937435.1 Promethearchaeota archaeon
GCCCTGTGGCATGGCTCGGACGCGTATTTCCCGTTGAAGGCCTTCGTCGGCTTCGCCTTCTCGAAGTCTGATCTCGATAATGCCATCGGCGATGTGCATGGCAGCACGTGTAGCGACAGTGCCTTGGGTATGGGGGTCAAGGGTCACCATGGTGCTATAGTTTTCACCAGCGAGGAAGACTTTGGCGCGTCGGAGGAAGCGTAGGACACGGATGTCATTGCCAAGGAGAATGAAGAGGTCACTGATGCTGTCGACGATGCAGCGTCCGTTTTCACCGAGATGGAGGGATGCGGTGGTGAGGAGGTGGATGAGTTTGTCGAGGTTGAGGGCGGAGAGAGTGAACTCGCGGTCTTCTTCTCCGATTTTAGCGAGGAAATCGGGGTAGCTGAAGGTGAAGCCTTCGATGATGCGGAGGTTTTTACCCTCGTATTTGGTGATGTCCCAGTTGAAGTCTTTGAATAGGCGTGTGATCGCTTCGCGGTGAGTTTCAGTGAGGATGAAAACACTGTTTTCCTCTTTGTGTACTCCTTCCCAGAGAAATTGATGAGCGAGAAGACTCTTTCCTGTTCCGGCATCGCCAAGGAGGAGTGTGAGTCCGTCTGCAGGAACGCCACCTCGTAGAAGTTTGTCTAATCCTTTGATGCCCGTGCTTCGTAATTCCATGAAGGGATTCCTTCCGGTTTCTTATTTAAAGAGAAATAGGCAGTTTATTTAGTAAAAGAGTTTCTCTAATTCTGTAAACAATGATTGTAGAAGTAGAAAAAAGAAGAGAGAACCCCTCTGTGGAGGGGTATATGATTCTATTAGTCTGAGACTTTGGTCCCACAGGCTGGACAGAATCCAACGCCTGGTGGAATGGGGGAACCACAATTGATACAGGTGGTTTCGGGAGGTCCTTTGGCGGGAGGTCCATATTCATCCGGTGGTGGTGGAAGCTCCTCTTCAAATTCAAACTTCGGTTCAGCTGGTGCAGGTGTTGGGGCTGGGGTTCGTTCTCCCCTTCTGAAAACGCCGACGGTGCGCGTGACTAACCAGTAGATACCATAGATGCCCATTAGAACAACGATTAATAGAACGGGAATTGACCAAGGTATGTTTTGAAGGATGAGGAGGAGAAATTGGATGAGGCTAGAATAGCTGACTCTGACGTAAGCTTGGTTACTCGTTTTCTCCCATGGACGACCGATGTCATCTTCATAGGTCACATTTGCGGGTTGGGAGACATATCCACCTTCACCCGTAATGGTAACGTCGTAGGTGTGGCTTACACTGTCACCGGGGGCTAGACTAGCATAGTTAGCGGTTGTACTACCACTGATAGTAATGCGGCTGTAGGGAAGGTTAAGGTAGACGTCCCAAGCATGAGAGTCATCAAGAACCACATTGGTTACAGTTTGGTTAGGATCGATGTTCGTGAGGGTTATAGTTACAGTTGCCGTTCCTCCAACAGAAATAACAGGTGTTATGGTTTTCCGGATGGAGAGTCCAGGAGGGAAATCCCCCTCAAATCGAACGATGATGTTACTTACCGAGGAGGCATTGTATAGCCAATTTGCGGTGGGTCGGAAAACCATTACCATCTCAGGTGAGGTACTGTTTAACATGTCAGATGGAGTATACCAGGTGATGTTGACACCTGCTGGAAAGATCATATTGAATTCAAAGGCATCTAGACTACCGATAGTGATGTTGCCAGTACGGTCGACAAATTCGTTGACGTTGAATTCTTGTTCTTCGCGACCATAGAATTTGTCTAAGTGTCTACTTGCCCATGCTGCTACTGTTATACTTCCAGTTAATTGCATTGATGACTTCATTGAGATAGAGCTGGGACTGAATGCTCCAAGGTTCAGGAATCCAGCCATTCCAACGCCACCAATGGAATCATTGGCCAGTGCATAGGTAACTAGGTCTGAAGCACCATCACGGGCTGCTCCGACATCTGCCATGTATTCCTGGAACCGGTCACGACCTTGAATTTCTATGGGATCTAATGAACCAGGTTCACCAAAGTAGCCGTAGGCTTGGATTGCTACTGTCATGTTAGGAACGGGTATGTATAATCCGAACACATGGCTGAAATCGACACCGATCGTCGCTTCAAAATCGAGGTGAATGGCGTCTGCAGCAGTTGCAATCTGAGTGGAGTCACCTTCTCCAAAAATCATGAGGATAGCATTTGGAGGCAAAAGATCGAGGAGACCCATCATCATGTCCATTTCGGAGCCGCCTCCAGAGGTATCATTGGTGATGAAAGAAAAGAGTCCGGTGAAGACGTCTAAGTAGTCACCCCATCGGAAAATGCTGAGAGCCATAAGACAGCCGGAATAGTAAGGAGCAGCAGTGTTCCAAGAACCAACGTCCCCAGCAGCCATTATCGTGCTGGTCATGGAGCCATCATTTGCAACGATGAATGCTGCCATGTCTGCATCTCCTTCCAATGTGAAATTCTGAGCTAGACGCGAATAAGGCATTGGCGAGGTTATTGGAACACCTGAGGAAAGCGAAACAGTCGAGGTAGAACTAGCGTGTATATTCAGAGCAAAAAGTGGCATAAATGCTGTAAGAAGGAGTAGGATACCCATGGATGCTACGAAGAGGCTTAAGGGCGTTGATGGTCCCGAGAAGAGTGAATGGTGAGTTTTGATTCGTTTCATCTTTTTATCGTCTCCTTTAGTGTCAATCTGGTGGGAAGAAAGAACGTCCGATGAGACCTCCAATGACTGCAGCGACTGTGAGAATGATGAAGTTCAATGCAGCAGGCAGGACGAGTGTCCCTACGAGGATGTTTTGAAGTACTCCCATAAACGCCGTTGGATCTGTCATGCCACCGCCGGTTATATCTCCAAGACCACCGGTAATGGAGTTCATTATGGGTCCGATGACTGGCGCATTCAGGATATTGAATACTGAAACATCAGGGGGGATAGTTGTCAGTACTGACATGAAGTCGACGCCGCCTGAACCCCCTGAGATAAGGAGGGGGAGGAAGGCAGCGGCTAATCCAACAAGCATCATAATGAAGGTCAGAGTGGAGATGACCATAGCGACTGGAATGGCACCCCACAGGCTGCGGACAAAGAGTCCGGCAACCAAACCAATTGTTACCCAAGCGATTAAAACGGTTGGATACATGAGTGGATGACCAAAGTACATGTTCAGATACATCAAGAAGAAGCGGAACCATGGTCCAAAATAAGGGGCAAGCCAGAGGAGTAGGTCAGTGTAGCCAGCGGGAAACAAGAAATAGGCCATTGAGATAGTGAGAAAGAATCCGATAGTAAGTCCGATTAGTTTACGTCCCATTGTATTTCATTCCTAAAAGGGCTAGTTAGTAAGCTTGTCTCTCAAAAAACAAGCCTATTAAGGTTTCCCGACTAAAAACCAGTCTAAATCAAATCTACGCAATCCTTAGAAATAACCTGTCACTTACGACTCCGGCGGCGTTTACGCCGCATCTTCTGCGCTCGCTTCTTTTTCCATTTCTTTCGCATAGCGGGATCCACCCAGTCTTCAAGAAAACGTATAGTTCAGTTGAATCAAGCCTACAAAAGAATTGTGATTGATTCTCAATATTTTAATTTGATTATAAAAAAAGAAATTTTTAGTTGGGGCTGGAGTTGTCCTCAATCATAACTCTATTCAATGATGTTTTTGTCGACCTGATTTCATGAGCCAAAAATTGATTCTCCCCACTGGTTTGGATTAAAAAAAAGGAGGAAGCTGGGTCTATTCAACCCACGATGTTTGGTTGATTTTTGCTATGCTCCTTCCGTTTCGGCAATGGCTCCAGCAATAATGAGGAAAAGTCCTCCAATCGAGGCGAGCGAGAAAACACCAATAATGATGAGTCCAACCTTATGTTCTTGAGGTTCTTGTCGCCACATGAGGGGAATGAATCCAAAGATCAATCCTATAATAGTGGCTGGGATGAGAAATATTCCTATTCCAAAAAGAACCCATACGAATAGTTCGGGTACTACCATCAAAACGGGGATGATGGATATTGCTAGGATGGTTAGAAAGCCAAATGCGGCAAGCAAATTAAAAATTGCACCAACTAGTGTTAGAGTTGATGCTGTTTCATTTGATCCCATTGTCTAGATAACTCCAGTTTATTCTGATTCCTAAGCATTTCATGAGAGGAATGATGAAATCCTTTATTATGAAATCATTATAAAATCATTATAAGTTGTATAATGGATTTACGACATTTAATTCACTTTAGCAATAAGAAATGATTATTTAGATTGATGGATTTGATTTAGCCATGGATTCCGTGGCTTTAGTGAAAGCGACTCACGATTTTGAAAAGTCATTGGATGAAGGGTTAAGACTCTTAGGAGGATTTGGTTCTCTTCAATCGCCTGTGATAATTAAACCTAATATCTGTACAATATCGGATGGCACAGGATATTCTGTAACCAGTGCGAAGGTCGTTGAGGCTGTCGTGAACCTTCTACTTCGTGAAAAACCCAGCTTGTCAATTCGGATAGTTGAATCAGATAGCCAGAGTAAATGGGCGAGTGAAGCTTTTGACAAATTCGGGTATTTAGCATTAGCCGAAGATAAGCAAGATCAGAATTTCGATGTGACGTGTGTCAACCTGAGTGAAAGTCCCACAGAGATGGTGTCCTTTGAGGGAGAGTACTTTACCAATCCAGAGCTTCCTAATGTTCTTGTGCGTCCAGGCTATGTCATCTCAGTAGCTCAAGCGAAGACCCATTACCTCACCTTCATTACAGGGGCTTTGAAGAATCTTTTTGGCTTGCTTCCTCGGAAAGATCAGGGTGTCTATCACAAGCTTATCAATGAAGTCATTGTGGATTTAGCCCGGCTCATGCCACCAAGCCTTTGTGTCATTGATGCACGAGTGGGAGTAGAGGGATGGAACGGTCCCAAGACACGGCAGCTTGACATGTTTATTATCGGACAT
>JBHLNC010000130.1:0-5932 GCA_048937435.1 Promethearchaeota archaeon
GTTAACACATCGAAGGTGATGCGGCGTTTCACGTGGTCAATTTTGTCGCGTCGATCACGTCCAATGAAGATAGATTCTTGGGGTTCGAATCGTGCCCCCTTACGTGGAACCAATTCAAGGAGGGTGAAATATGTGTCACCTACGGCTTGGACGATGGGTTCCTTTTTGAAGATGGGTCGTGTGTCCTCTGGGTACCCACGCGGTAGATGGTCTAAGACATATGCATACTCTTCAAACTTCTTCGTGGGGGGACGCGTTGACATTGTTTTACCTCTCAAGAATAATGTAAAGGAAGGCGCAGCGGGTTTATCTTTTTTCCCGTTTCTTACCTAGGATTTCTTCTTTTTCTTTGCTGCCTCCTTCGGTATAGCTGCTTCAAGAAGCTCTAAAATCTCGGAAATCTGATCAGCGGTATAAGTCTGAGGTGCTCTGGCAAGAAAAGCTGCAAGTTCGTCTGTTGTTGAGGGAGCAATATCAACTAGTTGAATAGCTAGCGGCTCCTCCATTTCGTACTTGCTTGTAAGCTTATTAACAACAGATCTTGCACTGCGGGCAGGAATTGAAGAAAATTTGACAGTGTGCTCTAAGGTGACTCGCTGAATGTAACTTAATTCAGCTTTCTTTCCTCGCTTTGTAAGTGTGCTTTTGACCTCTGCCAATGTGAGCGGTTCTGATTCGATGATTTCTTTACCCATATAATGGACCCCCCAACCGGATTATTTCGGTTGACCACCACTCGGTCGTAAATGCTCGGGACGAATAATTAGTAGTTTAACTTTATTTCCTAATGTGGTTTCAACTTCATAAGACTGTCCACGACGTGCTCGAATAATCCCAACTCGACCATGGTATCGACGATGAGGTTGACCCCCATGAATAGACGGGTCAATTAAGATGTCGACTCGTTCGCCCTCTTCGTAAATACGTAGCAACTTCCCAAGACTAGGCAGGCCACGTTCGCGAACTTTTTTTGTCATCATTTTCCGGCTACCGACACGATAACCGTGAGATCGTTTTACCATGGTAATTGGTCCTCCTCAATTTCTACCGTTATGACATCTAGCTGTTTGCAAACAGCTGGTGTTTCCAGGAGTTCTGCAATACTTGGTACTGTGCGTCCCTCATCGCCTGATATAAATTCTTTGACATATAAACCACCCTGACAACTGATGGTTAGTTCAAAGGATTTTGAGCTAACGGGTACTATTTCTAAGGTATGTATCCGTTTCTTTCGAGTTCGGTCAGCGCGACGGTGCAGGACGCGGTGCGGTGTTCTTTGGTTTACTTCTAGAGGTAGGGATACACGTTGGAGTGTTTGTAGCGTGTCTTGGCGGATGGGCGACTCCAAATGGACGAGCGCCTTATAAACCTTTTTGGAAGTCGTAGCGCTTCCCTTCACGTGTTTTACTACATCTTTGTTGGCAAAGCACAAATTACTAACTTTCACCTTGCCCTTAGCTGATTTGTTAATCTGCTTAGTTGCTTTTTCTAAGTCAATGGTTCGTGTATGGGGGTTAAGTATTTCAATGACAAAAGGACGCCCACTTCCAAGCATGAGGGCATCAATATCCTCGCGGCCTGCTCCATGGAATTTCACATCTTTGCCTTGAGTGAGTTCAAGGAGAACCGGTGAAATGAGTTCCTCTACTGATTCGGCGTACATTTTCCCTGTGTTTTTACAACGTTGACATCCTTTTCCGCCACACTCTCGGCAAGGCCAATGCGTTTGAGGAATTCCCCGTTTGAGTTTCTGGTACCGACCATAGATAAACAGCGAATGTACTTCCAACTCGACCGAAAATTCAGGAATCTGAATCAGGGCCACAACGTCCGGAGATTCAAAATCAACCTCAATCCCCTTTTCCTCGGTGACTAGTTTCCCAATTTCTCGATTCAATTCAGCCTTGATAGGTTCACCTGAATCAATCTGTAGTTCGCTTCTCAACTGTTCCTCATTTTCAATAATAGTTGGGTCAATTCGGGTTCCGATAAGAAGTGAGGAAATTTCTAAGTCTTGGAGACTTTGAATTGCTGCCTGAGCCGCTTCAGTAAGCCGATCCATAACCCCTTCACAAATATCACAAACTTGACTGGGCTTGATATCAGTTATTCCTTCCTTGAAGAGAAATTCTCTGGCCGGTTTATACTGGCCATGTTCTGCTAGGTGACGAATGAGCGTTATGCCCTGCTTAGGATTGTTATGATATGTCTCAGTTCCTGTCATCAGTAAGAGCGTTTTCAGTGCTAGTCCTCGATCCTTGTTTGTTAATCCGTAGCCCTGCATAGCAAATTGTCTACCTAAACACCAATCACAAATGGTGTACTTGCGAAGAATTCGTTTTGCACTAGTAATCGTTTTACCTACGGTCATCAAGCCAAGGACAACTCTGCAACTTTTTCAGTCTTTCTGCAGCCCTATTTCGGCTAAATCAATGGCGTGAACCACTTGGAGAATAGCTAAGTCTCGATGAAGGTGTTTTGAATAAAAAGCAGGATTGTATGGTGCCAAGTCTTCCTGTTCCCATTCATTAGAAAGGGGACAGTACATCACCAGTTTATCAACTGTTTTGACAATTTTCTGCCATGTTGAGCTCTCACCGGGAACCAGAAGTTTTCCTCCATCACGAGTTTCATCCGAAAGAACTTCGAGAGCTAATTTGTCCAAAAGCGTCACACCATAGGGAATCTTAGTTCTTGGTTTTCGAAAGGCTTCTTGTCCACGTAATATCACATGTAAGATTGATCGTTCATCTGTTCCCATGTATCGAATTGTGTTCGGATTAAGAGTCATAGTTAGTGGACCCAGTTGTGAAAAACCAATGGATATGCGTACCCATTTTCGGAGTGCATGAGACACACAAAAGCCTGCACGGATGCAATGGGCAATGTCAACATATGGCTTAGTAATTCCGCCAATGTCTAATTCAGTTTTTGTTATGTCATAAAGGGCGGGGGATTCAAGGATTATGTGCAAGAGGGGCAACTAGCGGCTTCCTCGCGGTAATTTTTGGTCGCCTACGACTCCGGGCATTCCAGGAATTCGGATGCCTCCACGGCGTTTTCGGATTTGTTTTATGAATTTCTTGGATTGGTTGTACTGTTTCAAGAGTTCTTTGATATCCTTTGGTTGAGTACCTGATCCTCGGGCAATTCGTTGAGTGCGAGATCCTCGGATGAGTTTTGGATTCTCGAGTTCATCATCTGTCATGGATTTCATGATAACTTTCCATTTCTCTAAGTTTTCTGTGGCAACGTTTTGCATTTCTTCTGGAACTTTATACCCCAATCCCAACATTTGGAGAATTTTACCAATGGATCCCACATTACCCATGGCATCCATCTGGGCCATCATATCCTTCAATGAAAATTTCCCTGAAAGTAACGCTTTCGCCAAATCCTTGCCTGGCATTGCTTCAGCGTCTTCTACTTTCTTAAGTAGAGATTCAAAGTCCGCCATGCCTAATAGCTGTCCAACAAATTTCTTGGGCTCAAATTTCTCCAAGTCATTAACTTTCTCGCCAGTGCCAATGTATTTGATGGGTGCCCCGGTTGCAGCAACGGCGGAAAGAGCACCTCCTCCACGGGCGGATCCATCAAGTTTTGTTACAATAATGGAGCCTATCGGGGTGGCGGTGTTGAAAGCTTCAGCTTGAGTTGACGCTTGTTGACCCAAGGTTCCGTCGACGACTAGAATAATCTCGTCTGGGTTTACGGTCTTGGCAATCTGTTTCATTTCTCGAATAAGACTCTTCTCTTCTTTATGTCGACCAGCTGTATCGATCAAAATAATTTCAGTTTTCTTTGATTGGTAATGTTTCACGCCTTTTTTCGCAATCGTAATGGATTCTTTCTCCTTTGGGTCACCAAAACACGGAACGTCAGCTCGTTCAGAAAGCTGCATTAATTGGTCATAAGCTCCCGCACGGAATGTGTCAGCAGCAACAATGCCAACACTGTGTCCTTCCTTTTTGAGCAACTTAGCCAACTTGACGATATTTGTTGTTTTTCCACTTCCTTGGATACCAACAACGAGATAGACATTGGATTTGTTTGGTTTGAAGGTCAAAGGAACGACTTTCTGTCCCAAGATGTCTGTTATCTCCTCGTACACGACTTTCACGACGTATTCCCGTCGAGAAACACCAGGAGCAATATCATCTTTCAACGACCGTGATTCAATACGCTTCGTAAGATCCATGACAAGGTGAACATTAACGTCAGCTTGGAGAAGAGCTCGCTGTAAATCTTTCACAAGCTCTTTGACTGCCTTTTCATCAACTATTGATGACCGTAAGAGCTTCTGAACTGCCTGGTGAAGCGCGGAACCTAATTTTCCTAAGACCATATTAATTTCCTACATCGAATGATTACTGCTCGGATAACCCAACACGCCATATTAATTCTTTCTAATCTGAATCGAGCTGTTCTAACACCGCTCCAATAAGAAGCGGAAATAATAGAGTAGCATCACCAATCACGGTCTCAAAGGTGGCTGTGGCGTCGACCTTCCCCCACGAAATGCCTTCACTTAGTTTGGCGCCACTTAAACTTCCATCCTCCTCGCGTGCTGTGGTTATTTGAACCGCACTATTTAGTCCGCCACGCAAGATATTTGCACCCAAGGTGAAATGTTTGGGGAGTCCGCCACCCAAAATGATTGCACCTATCTTTTTTGCCTCATTCACCTGGTCATAGAGGATTTGCATGTCTTTGAGCCCGTTGAGTGTCAGGGGTTTCATTTGATTAAAGAGGGCAATATGAAGACCAAGCATGGAATCAAGAATACCTGGGCAAAAAATCGGGGCATTTTGCAGATATGCTTGATGCACAAAAGAATGCGGATCCGCAACGTGTTCTCCAATGATTCTAATGAGTTCGGAGGGGGAGATCCCTTTACTGCGTTGTTGCTCCGGAATTTTATCGAGAATCGAATGAATGGTAGTTTCAAATTTCTCAAAACCCGCCGTTTCGATGAAAACATCGCCAGCGCGTCCCAGCTGTTGCTCAGCGAGCTCTCGGTCGTCTGCCCATAGCGTTCCCTTTACATGATGCCCTCCGATGGCCTCAAGGACATCATGGACAACATTCGCACCACTAGTTACAATCACATGAACGCGCTTAGTTTTCACAAGTTCTGCAATGATTTCTCGTAACCCGCCAGGAATCATGGGTCCTGCCATCGCAAGAAACACCAGGTACTCTGGAGATTCGAAAAGATTACGAACGATTTTTGTGGCCCGGGCTAATCGTCCAGCTCCTAAAACTCCCGCTTGTTGAAACTGTTCCATTAATTCGCCAATAGTCATTCCTTTCCTGATTTTCATCTGTTTGACGTATCGACGCGCCATTTTCTAAAAACCAAGTTCGATTATTCAATCAAGATCAAAGAATGTAATCTATCGACATCTCACGAGTTTCCGCCGACCAAGCACAATCCAGTATTCAATATGGATGCCCTGCTCGACCTTTCCTTCAAAGTCCTCTGAATCTGGCATGACCTCTTCGAAACTTTCGTAACTTTCCATGTCCATCAATCCTAGCATTGGAGGTGAAGAATCTGTGATATAGTTGACTTGGGCTACGCGTTTATCGATGACAGGTGCATCCACCTTGGTATCTGTAGGAAGAACAATGCTCTTTTTCGAGCCATCAAAAATCCCAACAGCAGTAATGCGGGCTTTAGCATGACCATGTTTCCCAGATTTGCTTTTCTCAATACTGACTACCCTGTAGGGTTCCCCTTCGATAACGAGATACCGGCCAATCTTTAAGCTACCAGCTTCGACAACTTTGTGCGACATCTTCTGCCACCTTCCCCGAATACACAATAGCGTTCACTTAAACTTTTAGGCTACCGAGAAAAAGCCCTAATAAGAGTACATCTTCACACATAGAGGAGGCTATCACGTTGAAAATCGTGGGTCTATTAACT
>JBHLNC010000131.1:0-5907 GCA_048937435.1 Promethearchaeota archaeon
TTCAAGGTGACACGTGGTGGTACCAGGGTATGAAAATCAGTCTTTTCAACACGACAAATCCCTTTGATCCACAAGACACCACGAATCTCATTCTTGGAGTACGAGGAACCGATTCAGAAGCACTTGAAGACAATAAAGCAATTCTCATTGACCCTGAAAAAAGCCTGCTTTCTATGCCCATCCGACTTTGCGAATATTTAACAAATGACACCGATGCAGGTCCATGGGAACACGGAGACACAGCATGGCAGGGTGCTTATGTTTTCTCAGTGAATCCTGCCAATGCAAGCTTGACTATTCAGGGTCGCATTACCCATATCGAAGATCTTGATGTATTCCGAGAGAACTGGTGGGAGTTTCGAGATCTGTTCATTCGTCGAACGGGATACATCGAAGCAATGTATTACGCAATTTCCAATACTAAAATCACATTCCATAATCTAGCGGATCTTAGTCTCATTGGGGAACTTTCTTTCACCGAGATTTAGAGTAAGCAATCGAACAAATAGAGTGTTTCTAGGGGGGTGCCTCTTCTCGAGGGTGAGGTACAAAATCGAGCTGGTTTTTCCCTTCATATTGGAAAGATATCTCGTGAATTTTTAGGATTGCTAGAGTCTTCTAATGTGCTTTTTTATGTCTTTGAAGAGTTAAATTTGGCACAATGGTCGTTGTTGAAGGTGTTTTAGAGTTGCGTATAGCCATTTCAATTACTGAGTCTTCACTAGATTTTGTGTAGAAAGAAGAGGCTTTGAGGATAATAGCGGATTTATGGTGTGACAACCTCGATTGTGAGTTTAGGTTTACTGATTAATTCATGTTGTTCTTCGAGGATATTTCGAGCTATAGTAAGGGCGGTTTCATCATCGTAGACGCCTTGAGCGTTTTTCCGTGCCTCTTGGAGCATCTGACGTTGTACCTTAAGTTTTAGATCCCCAATTGTTAATGCTCCAATGCCATAAGTGTCAGGAATTAACTCGCGAAGATCATCTGTTGGTATAAGCGATTCTATCCCATTAGGAGGCACGGCATTCACATCTAGCAGTATTTTTGTACCTAATGATGATTGAAGTTGTTCAAGTGATACCAATTGAACGCCAGGAGCACCAACTGCAAAAATTAAGGTGGCATCATTTATGAGCTCCTGCATTTCCTCTGGTGAAGTTATCTTAACACCTTCAACTTTATTACTCTCTATAGATACTCGGTTTGCCACCTCCTTGGCTCGTTCAACATTTCGTGAGGTTAATAGCGTGATGGCTCCACTTTTGGAAAGTAGATGAGCCACACTTTCACCCACAGGTCCAGTACCTGCGAGAATCAAGGCAATATTACTTTTCAAGGGACCTTGGTTTAGATGACGCAAAGCAGCTTCAGCTTTGGCAACCATAGCCGCAGCAGTGGAAAATGCTCCATGAGGATCAACAATAACTGCTGTTTCAAAAGGCTTCACCATTGCCTTCTGAATTCTGTCTGCCATCTGTCGAGCAACCGAAACCTGACGTCCACCAACAAAGAAGCAGAGATGCTTTACTCCTTTGGTTCCTCTAGAAAATATCGCATCTTGGACTAAGTTTTGAATCTTATCAAGTGACACTCCCGAATATGGAACTACAACATCAAATCCTGCGTCATACGCTACGCAAATATCAAATGGGCTAGCGTGTTCATCCGCTTCTAGGAAAAAAAGGATATCACTCAGTTTTGTTTTCGGGTGCTTAATCACTGGAACAACAGAAACAGAAGATACTCCTGTAAGTTCGGTCATTCCTTTGATTTCTTCCTTAGGTAATTCAGAAAGAATCTGCTTTAAGGATATAGGAACTACTTCTACCTCTAAGGATTGTAAAAGTTCCATTAAGCCCTGGAAATGTCGAGGGCTGCTTAGGTGGAAGGCTGTTATTCGTTTCTTTTTGAGAGAATCTGCTTTATTTAAAATGCCCATGGCAATCCAGCTTTCACGGATTCCAAACTGTACTTGTCTAATTTCTTCTTCAAGTTCGTCGTGCAAATATTGTCCATAGGCAACAAGCCGATCTATCTTATCTTGCACTTCTGGAGTGATTTTTTCATCCGTTAAGACCCTTAATCCCTCTAGGACTTCATTACGCTTTTCCATTTTTATTTTGATGCTTCGAGAGAGATAGGTGTGGGCAAAATCATCCATATCGACGGCAAAAAAGGGAATTTTTAGTTTTACAAATACATCTGCTAATGGATTGTCCTCATGGAATTCCTTCAGATTTCGCATACCTAATTCGTCAGTTGCGAAATCAGGGTTTTCTGATTCTGCAATCTGCTTTATCATGTCACAATACGCCATAGAAGGTCGTTTTATTATTGACATCTTCGAGTCAGACACTGATGAGGGAGAAGTGATTCGCCAAGGTTCATCATAGGCCTTTCTAATTAGGAAGACCCGCAAGATTTTCCCTTTTAGAGGGGTAAGCTCTAATGTTTTCATGTAATCACCTGCCATTCTATAGGCAATTGAAACTAGATGCCATTGAAGAAAAAGTCGATGAAAATAAATTTTAGAAAGAATTATGACAAAATTTATCGTCAAGCTTTTTGCTAAATTCAACTTTTTTGAGATTAGGAAACTTTAGGTTTTTATGACTTGTACATTAGATGACATATTCAATTCTAGCTTTTTGATTCACGAAATCTAATATCTGTATGAGTAGCACAAGATACACAAGGATCAAAACAGCGAATAGCCATCATAGCCCGTTCGATGGTTTTTTCATCTGACCAGCCAAGATTCAGACAGGCAGTCATTACGTTCTTTACTATGAGAGCAATAGCTTGAGCATTAAGCTCTGTTGGTACGCGAATATCAATATCTTCTATTCTACCTTTATTGTTTGTTTTTAATTTATAAAGAAGTGTTCCACGTGGTGCTTCAATGGCACTGGCTCCAACATTAGTTCGTGATTTTAATGTGACGGATACTTCTTCACGCATCGACCATTGTGTTTCTAAAAGCTTGATTGCATTAGTTACAGCAAACTCAATTTCATCGATTCTAAGAAGCCCTGAACGGAAAAGATTGGGTAGGCTTATTTGTGAACCTTTACTTTTTGTGGTTTTAGTTTGAAGTGATGCAAGTCGCGCGTGTGGTCCTGCTAGGAGGTGTTTTGACTCATTGCTTGATTTCACATAAACAACCTTAGTTGGGGCATCAAATAGATCCTGTTCAACTAGGTATTCAGAAAAACCATCACAGGGAATTATTGTTTGAACTCCATCTTCTGAAATAAATTCGACCTGATTTGTTCCAGAGAATCGATTTGTTTTCGTCTCAAAACAGCTAATATAAAGTGGAAGCGGCAGAACATAGTGTTGTATTTCGCCTTCGATTTCATTGAGTAACCAGCTGTAATACTCTTTGGCCCACTTCACACCAGAGAGTGCGGCATGGAGTTGTTGGATAAGTTCTTCTTGTTGAGTGATAGTGATGTTTTGAATGATTCCTCCTGGAATCAGATTAAAAGCCAAATTTGTATTGCCCGCTGTAGCTGTGATTAGTGCCTCTGCACATTTGAATAATTTCGTAGCAATTGGCAGAACACGCGGTTGTGTCCGATCAATACCAAGAATGTCTTGGCGTGAGATTTGGTCGGTTAGAAACATTAGGTCAACCAAGGTAGAGAAAAATACACTGTAGGTATGCGATCTAATTATTTCTCCTAACAGGGCCAGTTCACGGAGTAATTGTGCAATTGAAGGAATGGAAATGTCCGATGTTGATTCTATTGCTTGGATTGCGCCGATTCTGTGTGCGACTGGGCAAATTCCGCAGATGCGGGGAACAATTTTTGGTAAGTCGTTTACTTGTTGACCAATTATTACACCTTTAAAATCTCGTGCGGTAGGCATGTTATAAATTACATTTGCAATACGGTCTTTATCTCGCGTAACTATAAGCTTACTTTCACCTTCAATGCGAGTCATTGGCATAGATAGCCGAATTTTCATTTTTATAACTTCAACTCCGGTTTTTGGTATCTAAAGGCAAGTGCAGCGTATTTCCGAATCGTATCGCTAACTTTTAGTATGGAGAAGAGATTGGCGATGGCTGAGGGGAGATTTCGGTCTAAAGCGCCCATACAACCATCACAGGGAGTAGCTCCCTTTATACAATGGGCTTCACATCCAGCGCGGGTTATAGGACCTAAGCAGAGTACACCTTCGCGTAAGAAACAGCTTTTTGGAGGTTGAATGGCGTGTAATGATGTTATCTCAATATCATAGGTTTGATCTTGCGCAAAAGGACATTCTCCACAGACGTTTTTCTCGGGAAGTTCGATTTTAGAACCATCAATGGCACTCATCAAGAGATTTCCAAGAAGCCTTTGCGGTGGTGGACAGCCAGGTAATGACGAATGCGGATCAACGAATTTCTCGACAGGATCAATATGCATGTTTGGAGATTGACTCATTATTCCACCAAGAACAGCACAACTCCCAAGAGCAAAAATCTTGGTTCCCTCTGTCCATAGTCTGCGAAGCAATTCTGCGTCTTCATTACGAGTGACACCACCTTCAACAAAAACAACATCTAAATCATTATCGTTCTGGATATCAGAAATTAACCGAAAAATCTGAATGTCTACTGATTTAAGAAGTTCAGGAAAGATAGCAGAACCAAGTACAGCAAACATACAGCCACTACAAGAGTTCAGTTGAAGGAAACCTATCTTGGTCATCAGCGTAACAGTCCCCTTAATTCAGTGGCAAATTGATTCACCTCTGAAGCAAAAACGTGGCCTTCTACTGCTGACACATTCAGTACGCGGATCCGTTTCTGTAATTCTTCCCCATAGAAGTCAGTGAGGACACCAATTCGTGTCCTCGCTTTCTGTATACCATCAAAAAATCGGCATGCAGTTTCATGACAGCCAACAACCATAATGCCATCAAAGCCATAGTGTAAGGCATCAATTACGAAATTTGCATCGATAGACCCCGTACAAGGCAATCTGAGTACCATTGCACTAGCAACGTAATCCAATCGTCGAATACCAGCATTATCTGCAGCGGGATAACCGCATGAATCACAGGAAAAAATAAGTATTTTCGGCGAGTTTGTGCCTATAGATAAAGCACTCATCGCGGCTTGGACCTCCTCCTGAATTGGAGGTGAAGATAGGGCTCCTGTTGGACATATGGCAATACAGTCTCCACAGCCTTCACATTTTAGAGTATCAATACGGAGTGTATCAGCTACAATAGAAATGGCATTGAAAGGACATGACTCCAAACAAAGATTACATAGCCCACATTTTCCTTGATTGATTTGAATTGGCATATCCCCTACAGGAAGGCTATCTTTTCCTAATAATAAGAGAACTTCTAAAGCAGTATTTCGAGACTCTGTTGTAAGTTCGGAATAAGATTTTGGACCAGTTATTGAACCACAAGCCCAAATACCAGAGGAAAGACTCTTTGGATTAAGAAACCCTCGTCTATCTAAGGAAAAATTTGTCATAGTACGAAGGGTTAATTGTTGGTCTCCAGGAACCATACCCATATTGAGAACAATCAGATCCGCTGGAAAGCGATTGGATTCTGTTTGAATATACCGCATCTGACCTCGATGTATTACTTTCAAATTTTCACAAAAGTGAATGTGGGTATCTTCAGGGATGAATGTAGTTCGATCAGGCGGAATTCGAGGTTTCTCATAGAGGATATTGAAGGAAATATTTAGAGCGTTATGTTCAATAATATCCATGTATTTTAGAGCAACATTACAACAATAGTCTGAACAAGTATTGATAGAATTCTGACATTGAATAACAACTATAGACCTAGCAGATTTTCCATTTTTTTGACGAATTATATTACCTCCTGTCGGTCCATCAGGAGCAAGCATTCGCTCAAATTCGTATGAGGTGATTATAT
>JBHLNC010000132.1:0-5860 GCA_048937435.1 Promethearchaeota archaeon
TGCGTCTTAGTCATGCGCCGTGGCTTTGTAGACAAATATGACACCTAGTGGCCTCTATGTGAAATATCCTCCAGAATCTTCCTTTTTAGATCTGAAGAATTTATTAATTTTCACAATTAACACAGGAACAGGTGACCGCTCCTGGAGTTCATCAGAGAGTTCAAACAGATTATGAAAAATGACAAGACCAACATCAAAGTCGTTAATTATTTTTAGAAAATACTCTAATGAAGGCTTCTTACTTACAGTTTTTAATAGATCAAGATTGATTCCATAAATTTCCGCTTCTCCTTTTATGAGTGCTTGATGAACACCTTGTGTTACTGCTAACAGCTTAGCATCTAGCGCTTTAGCTAGCCGAAGAGCATATGCGATTGCTATCAGTGAACGGGGACGTTTATCTGTCAACACCAGCACAGAGTTTATCTGAATAGATGCGATCTCATCATTGGCTATGAACAAGTCATAATATGCATCATACGGTTGGCGATAATCTATTCCATAGGTTGACAAGCGATTCCTACTTTTGGCTAGAATTTCTCCAATTTTCATGATTCAACCTCCTCTAGGTTTTTAACAATTATTTTGAATGGCATTTTTTACTTTTATTTTTGTGCTTTGATATTCTATCTTAGATGGCGATTTGTACAATAATAATGGCAATGGCGGTACCGATTCCGATAAAGAATGTCTGAAGACCTTGAAACCAGGGATTCATTCGTGCAGCTCTTCCAATATAGAATCCCAATATGAAGAGTATAATTAAGCCAATGATACTTGAGATTAATACCGCTAGATTCCATGCAATAATCCCCAACGCTGCGATAATTATTGGTATAAGACACACTAAACCGGTTATAAGTGGAGCTACTCCGTCCACAAGTGCAGAAGTGACTATTACGAAGCTGGACGCCCTGCTGGGCAATGTCTTATTCAGTTTTCGAAGCATTGCTTTTTCCAATTCCTGTATTTGTTCACGTTGTATAAGGCGCTCTGCAAAAAAGGTTCCAGCAAACCCTGAAAACATCATGGCAATACATGCTCCGATTCCTGCTCTTACGACGGTGAGGGGATTTAGGATTATCGCGAAGTAGCTTCCTAGAACTAACCCGATAATCGTTAAGGTTCCATCAAAAGCGTTAGTCGCAAAATAGCGACGAGTAATCGCTCCTGATTTGGAGAATTTCGCCAATTGCCTATATCTTTCTATTCTCTTCACTTTTCCACCTCATTATTATTAATTTCATAGCATCTCCTTTTGAAGAGTAAGATTTGGAATTAGAGGGGTATCGTAGAATTTTTTGAATAGTCGAGTGTTCTTCTTGCCAAAGATGAAAATTGCCATTTGTAGGTCGACGCTAGTAAAATTGTGTTGATTTCGATCGATGCCTTGGTAGGTCATATCAGCATGTTGTAGTTCTTCAGCAAGATTTTGTAGCCTTGGAATCAGTTGGTCTACATAGAGGTTCCTGTTATGACGATAAGAGGCGTCGGTATAGACTGCTAGACGGGGTACTCCTTTGTTACGTCCATCATCTTCAAGGACAAAGTCGATTTTTCCAATGGTTTCAAAGACGTTTAAAATATCAAATTCTGCCCATTTAATTATCATTGGATGAACTCTTCGACTGAAGAATTGCGCTAAAAATCGATCCAGAATAGGAAATTGGCGTCCAGATAAAAAGCTTAATTGAGCTGTGCAAACTGGTAAGTTACAATCTGGGAAACGCATTAGGTCTAAGGCATTTTTCAAAACCTTATTTGGTGTTTCGTTTGTGATCGGCAGTAGCTTTTGAAGTTCCCGGACTCGTTTGGGTTCTTTATCAAGTTGTCTAGCGTATTTATCAGTAATTCCTGCTTGATTACGGGTCTTCCACCTGTGGATTTGCATCAGGGTACTTGCAATTCTATCGACTTTTCCAGAAGAAACAGCGGCGCTAGCATTTTCTTTAAACTCGTAAATTTTCTTTTCAGTTTTAATCCGTGATCTCCTAAGGGGCCACCGATATTGTTCACGCCAAAATTGGAAGAAATCTGCCACACGTCGATCAATCATGTTTTTTCTCTCTAATTCTTTATGAGATTACAGTGATTGAAGGAAACCGGCTAATTGAATAAAAATGAATCTTGCTAATTTCTAATCGCTATTTATCCTGATTTTAAAATTCTTTCACTGGTTGCAGGTCAGAAGTTAGGAAAGAGTAGGAAATATCTGTCAGTTTATTAGAAGAAGGCGAGTTATGTGAATATAACGAAAAAGAAGATTAAAGCGGATATTTTATAGCATTTTGCTATGCGAAAAGTGAAATGTTTTTGCAAGAATCGTGTGGTGTTTCGTTTGACTTTGAACGAATGGGAGCAGAATGTACTCAACCAGATCGATAAGCTTGAAAGAGAACTGATTGAATTGTGTCAGGATCTCATACGCATTCCCAGCTGGGATCGTGAGACCCGGGGAGAAGCGGAAGTGGCTCATCGAATTGGAGAAACATTAGAAAAACGTGGAATTCAAACCGAATATTTTGCGTCACATCCGAATATCGATAACTTAGTGGCCACTTGGAGGGTGAATGAAGGGAAGCGACTTCTATTTAATGGGCATGTTGATGTTGTGCCTCCAGGTGAGGATTGGACGGTGGACCCTTTTGGTGCTGAGATTCGTGACGGGTTAATCTATGGGCGTGGTGCTATGGATATGAAAGGGGGAGTAGCGGCTATGACGATGGCGTGTTGTGCTTTGCATGATCTTGAGGTGCCGTTGAAAGGAACGCTGATTCTTAATGCGGTAGGAGATGAGGAACGCCAGGGAACATTAGGAACCACCTGGTGTATCGAAAATGCATGGGAGAAAATCAAAGCAGATGCCGCTGTGATTCCGGAACCTTCGGGAATGGGAAAACTTGGCTATGCAGTGAATATCGGTGAAAAGGGTCCAGTGTGGGTAAAAGTGACAACCAAGGGTAAGAAGGCACATGGTAGTATGGCATCAGCTGGAAAAAACGCAATTACACTAATGTTGAAGTTGCTTCAAGCCTTAGAAGAAGCGAAACTCCCTTCAATTCCACCTGCAATAACCCGTGAGGATGTAATTTTCCAATTCGGCACTGCATTGAATAAGGAGCCGCAACAGATTGAATCGCTTATCCAAGAAGATGGTGAATCCAACCGACTCTCTGCCGTGGTAGAGGGGTTGAATGGAACCTCAATGAATATTGGGACAATAACGGGAGGAGTATTAACTAACGTAGTTCCAGATCGCTGTGAGGCCCAAATTGATTTTCGAATTTTACCAGGGCAAAAACCAGATGAGATGATCAACTTCATTCGGTTTCACGCAGAGAGACTAGGCATTTCCGCAGTTTGTGACATGGAGATTATCGAAGCAATTGAGGGAAGTGCTATTCCAAATCATGAAGAAAACGAGTTAGCAACAACTCTATTCAATACGTCAACTGAAATTTCAGGACCAACGGTGTTCTTTTTGGTTCCTTTTGCGACTGATGGTCGACTGCTTCGCCGTGCTGGTATTAAATCCACTGTAGCGTATGGTCCAGGGAACACTGCCTTAGCCCATACCGCTGATGAGAATCTGGTTATTGAAGACTTGATAAAAGTCACTAAGGTCTTCGCAGTTTCAATCATCCGATATCTTGGTGTCAAGCACTAGCTGATATCAGAATAATGTGTTAGAAGTTCTAGGCAGGACGAAAGATGAGGCGCATTGTCTTCTCCTCTGAGGGAGGTTGAGGTACTTCTTCAAAATCAGCTTTTACAGCGTCTCCAACATGGATTTTTTCAGGTTTCAAGGGATCTACGCCTACCAATCTAGCACACACTGAAGGACCTTCCTTCAATTCGACGATAGCTACAATATAGGGGACATCGTCAGCATAAGATGTTCCCGCAATATGGATTACGGTAAAGGAGCGGAGAGTTCCTTCGCCACTCAGTTCAGTCCAGTTAGTAGTTTTGCTATTGCAATTAGGACAAAAGAGTCGAGGGGGTAAGATCAATTCGTTACAACTTGGGCATTGGGCGGCACAAAGTTTTCTTTCATTGATTAAGGCGAAATAGTTCTTGATTGTCGTTTCTTCACTCATTTTCTCACCAACGCTCACAAATATGAATTGCACAAGTTGCCCCAGTCCCTCCAACGTTATGTGCTAGCCCTACGTTGGGAGAGTGTACTTGACGTTTGCCAGCCTCATTCCGAAGCTGGTGATAAAGTTCAATTATTTGAGCTACGCCTGTAGCGCCAACTGGATGCCCTTTCGCTTTGAGGCCACCACTAGTGTTGATGGCTACTTCACCATCGAGTTGGGTTAGTCCTTCTTCGACTGCGGGTCCCCCTTTGCCGGGTTTGAAGAACCCAAGGTCTTCGGTGGCAATGATTTCAGCAATTGTGAAACAGTCGTGAACCTCAGCGACATCAACATCCTGAGGATGGACTCTTGCTTGTTTATAGGCGCGATGGGCTGCGGTTCGCGCGGAATATAAGCTAGTTAGATCTGTTCGGTCGCATAGATTCATGGTATCGCTAGCTTGTTCAGAGGCAACAATTTTTACAGGTGCATCTGTGAATTTTCGGGCTTTCTTGTTCTTGGTTATGATAACCGCGGCAGCTCCATCAGTTATGGGTGAACAGTCAAATAGTCCTAGAGGCCAGGCAACCATTCGTGATGAAAGGGCTTTCTCCAAGGTAATTTCCTTTTGATACTGGGCTAACGGATTATGAACTCCATTCTTGTGGTTTTTCACTGCAACCGCACCCATCTGTTCTTTTGTAGTCCCATATTTTGCCATATGTGCAACCGCAAGAATGGCAAAAATCCCGGGAAATGTGATACCGGGTTGGGCTTCAAAGGTTGAATCTGCAGCCATGGCAAGGGTTTCAATGACTCCGGGAGTAGGAAGGTCTGTCATTTTTTCTACGCCAGCGGCCATAACCACGTCATGATGTCCGGATTCAATGGCTAAAATGGCAGCCCGTAAGGCACTGGCAGATGAGGCGCATGCTGCTTCGCATTTTGTTGCGGGAATGCCTTTCATACCAGCAAAATCTGCCATTAATGGTGCAATGTGTGTTTGTCGGTTGAATTGATCAGCTGAGAGATTTCCAATGAAAGCAGCGTCCACATCTTTGGGCGTTAGTCCAGCTTCTTCAATGGCTTCATGGGCTGCGAGGGCGAACAGTTCGCGTAAATCATAATCATCGTGCCTTCCAAACTTGGTTTGTCCAGCACCAACGATGCTAACGTTAATCAAAAGATACACCTTGAATAGTGAAAATACTGTGGCATTGAAGATAGTAGGATGTAAAAACCAATTGCTTCAGCCAATGCTTCTGGAAGGCTCTTGAGATTTATTGGGTTGTTACCAAGGTGAAAGAGACGCGACGGTCTTATCCGGAACTCTTCCATTCTCTACATCACTTAGAGCATTATCGATGATTCTGAGTGCACGATCTGCCTCCTCTTGAGTGAGATTATATGCAGGACATACTCGAAGAACTGACTCACCAAGAGTTGTTAGGATAAGACCTAGTTCACCTGACCGCCAACAAACTTTGGAGGCTTCAAGTTTCGCAGGTTCTCGTGTCTCTTGATTCTTTACCAAATCAACGCCGATCAGCATACCCTTGCCACGAACATCACCAATTAGGGGGTGATCTTTTTTCATTTCTTCGAACCGATTCTTTAGATAGGCGCCCATCTTTTTGCCCTGTGAGATGAGATTTTCTTCTTTAATCACATCTATCACAGCCATAGCAACGGCACAGACAATTGGGTTACCAATTCCTGTACCAATGGCGGAAGGGGGTTTTAATTCATCTATAACCGAAGCCCGACCAATTACGCCA
>JBHLNC010000133.1:0-5848 GCA_048937435.1 Promethearchaeota archaeon
TTATGAATTGGTTTTCGAGCCGAAAACGGTCCATACTGCTTCTCAAAGTCCGCATAATTTGAAAATTCTGCATATTGCAGTAACATATCCGCATCTTGAAATGCATCCGAGTTTATGTGTGTAAATAATCTCATGAACGTATCGGACTTTCTAACCTTAGTGACATTCCGAAGATAAAAGAAATAATAGAAAACAGCAAAAATCACACCAGATGCAGCTAGGATCACTGAAATTTGCGTAAAAACATCCTGCAAATTCTTCATCTCCCAAAGGAACCCATTCACTAAAGGTATTAATGATGGTTCCTTTTAACCATTACATAGCTTTGTGGAAACATAACTACTGTTTTTGGGGTGGGAATGGGGAACTAACAATATCTAAGTGGTAATCAATTTCTCTAAGTAAAATGGATGCTTTAGCTGTCAATTTTTTCTAGGTTCTTTTAGGGAATGAAATAGCCCCAGATTAAAGCCAAAATAGCCACGGCAGTAGTGACAATAAGAATAGTCGGAAGCGCCTTGCGCAGAACCTGACCCTCTATGTCTTTTGCATCAATTACTGCTGCAGCGTTCTGCAACTTTGCCGGAGACAGAACGCTAGCGAGCCCACCACCAATTCCTGAACTAGCCCCTACTATCAGTGGTTGGGCATTAATTGCACTTGCAGTGAGTTGATGATAGGGCTGAAACATAACAATGGTAGACGTTTCGCTACCGCTCACAAAGCCACCAAGAAGACCCAGAAAGGCGGCGGTAAATGGGTAAAATGGCCCAAACGTGTTTGCAGTTACAGCAGAGAGGACAAAAACCATGTTCCATGCATCAATTCGAATCCAAGATCCGTTGGAAGCGAGGACATTTCCCGAATAGATCATTAGGTAGGCAAGGGCGAAGAAAATGGCTGCGGAGACGAAGGGTCGCCATACACGACGAGCCCAAGTTGAAATAGAATCTCGTACTTCTTGTCGAAAACTAGGGATTTCCTTTTGAGTTTGGGCATAAAGTGCATCTATTAGAATAGCTAGAATGGTAGCGATGAGAACCCAAAAATATGCGTTCCAGAGAAATCGTGTATTCAACGTTATAATTCCAATAGTGATAGGAAAGGTGAGGACATTAAACAGTAGATTGTAAATTGGCGGAACAAGGTTGATGATGAAACAAAAGATGATTAGAATCAGCCAAGGAGTCATTGCACGGAGCAGTCCCATTGACTGAATGACCAGTTGATCTTCCTCTGTGAGAATTGATTTATCCACAAGAGGTAGTCCTCGAAGCTTGGAGTACGATAACATGGCCCCAATAACTGCAAGTCCTGCAAAGATGTTGGTTAGCGTTGTAAAGCCCACCCAGATTAGATTACACAAGTAACAGACTAGACCCGCGACAATCCCGGTAACGAATGCCAACAATAGGGCTTCCCTGTTAAAGAGAAGCTTTCGACCCCCTGCTAACCAAAGCATTGCCAAGGCAATTCCTGTAGCGACAATGGGCATGTACAATGAGAAGATATGTCCGGACATATACAGGGGTTCTACACCCGGATACCGCGTGGTCCAATAAGTGTCTGGAACCGCATCTGAAAAGACTAAAACCGGAATTCCTAGGAGCGCATACGTTGTGAGGGGATCATATCCTATAGCGGGTAACATTACTGCAACTAGCGGAGAGAATCCCATGGCAAGCATTACGGGAGGAAGCATACTGACAGGAGTGGCTCCTAACCCAACAAGAAAAAGCCCCAGTCCCACGTTAATGAGCATTATTTGAATCGCCTTCCTCCCCGATCCTAAGGTCTTAAAGAAAACCGTAATACGGGCGAGAGCGCCTGTTCGAACCATGTAGGTTATCATCAGGATTGAGGTAACGACCATGAGTGAAATAGGGAAGGATGCAACGATTCCCGCAATGCTGGAGATAAGGGCGATTAATGGATTAGTACCAAAGAAGAGAATTGAAATGAAAAACCCCAACGCAAAGGCGACTACTCCTACTTTGTCTGCGGACCATCGACGAACTGCTAACAAGTAGAGGGCGACGATAATTGGGAGTAAAATCAGCAGGGTTCCAAGAAGAGGCACTGATTCAATTATTGATGCAAATACCATACTCTTCATCCTATGTATTCTGAAAGATAATAGCCCCTTCATGGAGAATTTCCCTTTAAATAACTACTACCGGGTCAATGCGACCGTCTCAGAAAATAAAAATTCAATGCGTATTTAAGGAAGAAGCTGAGCAAGTTTTAACCACGTGATTACCATGCCTGATCAACCTCACTGGTTACGCACACTAGATATTATCCTTGGAGTTATCGCCATCGTATTCGGGGCACTCTTATTTATCATACCCTCATTCATTGTCGCCTATGGAATCGGTTTCATTCTCGGAATTGGTCTAATCATCCTAGGAATCTGGCAAATCATCAAAATCCTTCTAGCTAAGGACATTGAGATGAATGCTCGAATTATTAGTATCATTATTGGTGTCATAATGGTCATTTTCGGTGGATTATTTATCGCAGCCCCCACTTTCTTCCCTACAATTCTCGTCTTTCTCCTCTCTGGTGCCATCCTAATTGTTGGAATATTCCTCCTAGTCCAGGGCGCTATGGGTAAAGAAATGAAGCAATGGACTCGAATTCTCTATCTAATATTTGGTATCATCGCCATTGTCATTGCAATTCCAGCATTTGTCTTCCCAGCGACTTGGGGTCTCGACCTCGTTTCAATGGTTGTCTCTCTTGGCATTATCTCCTTTGGAATTCTCCGCCTCTTAGTTGGATTCATTGGCGGATATACCTAAGAAATCATAATCACTGATTGGCAAACCGTACTAGTGGCTGGACTCGGCTGAATCCAGTCTGTTCACTCTTTTTGCAGACAATGAGCTCCTCAAACCTACTAGAAACCTTTACTTTCCATAAAGAACAAAAGGATATGGAGCGCCAGTCCCAGTTATTCTTGGAAATCTTGGAGGTAACGTGATTTGACTGAAAAATTCGATATAATTGTGGTTGGTGCTGGAATTTTGGGAGTAGCAAGTGCGTACTACCTTCAAAAAAACAACCCCAACAAATCAACCCTTCTCGTTGACAGACAACCTGATGCTGGACAAGCCAATACTGCGATGAGTGCTGCCGCTATTCGAAACATGTTCTCCTCATCAACGAATCAGCTTCTCACCGATACCAGTATTGGCTTTTTCCGACATATCCAAGAAGATCTAAATTTTAACTTGACACTACATTTTTGTGGCTACCTCTGGCTTCTCAGCGAACGCCAGTTCAAAGAGTCATCAGTGCAAACCTGGATGCAGCGCATGGAAGCCAACGACATCCCCTACCGAGTAATCGAAAAACCAGAACTTCAGAAACTCATTCCTGGGCTAGTCACCGATTTTTCTGGAGATGAAGAAGCTGAGCTCATGAACCTAAACAATGTAGACTATGCACTTTTCGGTGCCGAATGTGGCGTTCTGGATCCCAGCCTTCTTGTCCAATTCTACAAAGACGAATTTCTAAAACTCACGAAAGTCAAACCCCGCTTTAACCTCCATGTAGAACAACTACTCCTTGAAGCACAACCCTCTCTTGGACTACCCGGTGAACCACTAGTTTGGCAAAACAAGCGAGTTACCGGTATCAAAACCAAACAAGGGGAAATTTACGCTGATAAAGTCGTAGTAGCCGTAGGACCATGGACCAACACCCTCTTGGATCCCGTCGGCATTCCAAGCTATGTGAAAGCCAAGAAACGCCAGCTCTTCATGGTTGCTGCCAGTGACCATCAACCCCTCGAAGAAATCCTCTTTTCTAAAGGGTTCAGTAAAACGGGGTTCATACCATTTACAATTCTTCCTTCTGGAGGCGTTTACCTGCGTGGCGTACCCGAGGAAAAATCCTTCTGGATTGGCTGTGCGGATAAGGTGGGTCGCAAATACAAGTACACCATGGAAGAAGACGATTACAATGCTGAACAAACCTATTATGAACAGAGCGTCTATCCTGTTTTGAGTAAATACTTCCCCGCCTTCAGTAATGCCCGACCTGGTAATATGTGGGCTGGGGATTATGCCTACTCGGTTGACGCCATTCCTCTGGTGTATGAGCATTCAGGGGTTATCGTTGTAACTGGCGCGAGTGGTTCTGGAATCATGAAGGCTGATGCTTTAGGACGAATCGCTGATGCGCTCTATCGTGGCGAGTCAGAGGCTGAATTATTTGGTGGTCGAAAAATGTCATCAACAGCGCTAGGGCTTGTTAATCGTGATGTTGAAGTTGAGAATGTCCTAATTTAGAATCTCTAAGGTGAAATTTGAAAGCCCTTGAACTTCTGTTGAAAAAAGGTGAAAGCATGAAAGAGCTCATTCTTGTGCGTCATGGTGAATCAGAACATCATGTGCAGGGATTGACTGGTGGTTGGACGAACAAGGGGCTTACGGATCTGGGGAAAAAACAAGCGGAACTAACAGGCTATCGACTGCTATCCTTTGTTCGTGGTCGAACTCCTGTTCTCTTTGCAAGTGACTTGAGTCGGGCAGTTCAGACAGCACAAATTATTGGAAGAATTATTGGGATTGATCCTCAATTTGAAGAGGCACTACGAGAAATGAATTGGGGAATTGCATATGACATGACACTCGAGAAGGCTCAAGAACTCGAATTGACAAAAACGGAACCGCTAATTGATTGGATTCCTTTTCCTGGCGCTGAAAGTCGACGTATGCTCTATGAACGACTCTCTAACTATCTAACAATGATTGAAGAAAAACTGGAAGACTTGGTAATCATAGTTAGCCATGGGAATGCTATCAAATCCTGTATCAATTGGTGGCTTAAAATCCCCCTAGCAATGCAATCACAGTTGGATTTTGATATTGGTGCATGCAGCATCACTCATCTACGCATCAATGATTGGGAGGAAAAAACACTCTCAATGCTCAATAGTTCGGATCATCTCCTTCCATTAACCTCGAGCAAATAGTTACAAGCATCTGAAATTAGTCATCAAGAGGGTATTTCGTTGTGCGTTACCGCAAGCTTTTTAGGAATCACATCGGGTACGACCCTTTATCCTCTTTGAGGGTGATAGATTGTGCGACGCCGAATCCTGAGTACCTTGTTTCTCATCCTTTTGGTGGCATTACCACTTTTACCACCCCTATTCGGGGTTCCATCAGCAGCTCCTGCAGTGGTTTCTGGAGGTCCGGTTGTTCCTGCTGAAAATGACTTGAACGCTACGGATCCCATTATCGCCTATGAATATTTCACGCCTGACACACCGTATGGGAACTCATCATTACTTAATGTCACTGTAGAAGAAGTAGTTGCCTCAGATATCGGCATATGTCGAGATGGCGACCTGCTCCTTCACAAATTCGGTGTCTACTTCGACGAAAACAATTCCATCGTGTTTGAAGATGATCTCCAATACATTGATGGGACCGGATGGGCAGTCCAAAATTATAGCCTGTTTCCATCGAATGAGAAAGAAGGCCAAAAGGCATCATGGTTCACTGAGAATGGTGCTTCTACTTGTTCTGTCCATGTATCGTTTACACGCTCCGTGAAATATATTTTCTCCCAAGTGCTAAAGTAACACTCATTCCCATCCGGAGAGAATGTTATTTTAGTTTCCCCACGATTAGCCAGAGAAATGATACCGGAGGCAAAAACTTCTGCCGTGTCACCCGGAGGGATTTGGCCAAAATAATCTCCTTTTACATCAGTAAATTCTTTTGCGCAAACAAAACTGCTCAATCCTAACACTATTAAAATCAGATTCTTTTTCATTTTAATTTATCTTCCTTTTATTTAATTTTTCGAGATATAGTGCCGATGGGCATTT
>JBHLNC010000134.1:0-5685 GCA_048937435.1 Promethearchaeota archaeon
TATCATGCGAACTACAATCTGGGCAGCGTACAACATCAGCATGTTTCGCTGCAATGGTACTATTTTTTGTATATTCTACAGTCAAGAAGCCTTTAACCTCAATGAAAGAAACAGGTTAGCGGCTTTTTATAGCTCCGCAATAATAGCACAAAAAACATCAACTTTGGTTTATAAAGTCCAGCGTTTTTCTGATGATTTGCTGCTACAGCAATCCCGCGTCTTTTAACAGCCTACTCATGATTTGGTCGCGTAGACCGGGAAAGTAGTTGTGGTGTTTTGCAATAATTACGGTCACTGTTTGAACAGGTTCATATCGACGTGTTGTGCGAGAAATGGAATCGACTTCGATAAGGTTCTCTCCAGTGAAAAGGCAAATTAGAACTGGTGAATCCACTGAAATGTATGTCTCCCATAGTGAGAGCGGGAATTTGTCATTCAGCCAAGTGATGAGGGCTTGGTGATCCATTGTTTTTTCATCCCATGTAATTCGCATCAGAAAGGGAATACTTTCTGCTTCGCCCAGTTCAAGGAGAACGGTGAATTGAACTGCCTTCCCTTCAACTAGCTGTTTGACAAGTCTTCGGACTCTTCTGGCAGTTAATTTTGTTTGTTCAGCGATACTCGCTATAGATTTTCGCGGATCGTCCCTCAGAGAATTGAGAACAAGTAGATGGAGCTTAGAAAAGGACATCGCGGACCCTTGGTGGCTCAGGATTTGATGGGTTTCAACGGTATTCACGCATTTGAAACTTCGAAGGAATGAGGTCACGTCCCAGAGCTCTTGCGAGTTTCGATATTCAGCGACAAGGGCATAGTGACCACCTGTATAGGAGGCTGCGGCGATGATTTGTGGGTGTTTACCCAGTTGGTTTACAAATTCTTCTTCGTCTTGTGAACCATCCGTGAGGAGGAGACCGAAAAGGAGTTCTGAGCCGGTCATTGCCATTGATAATTGTACTCGATATTGGTGGATGATACCAGTGTCTTCCAGTTTTTTGACTCGTTTTTTTATGGCACTTGAGGAAATGCCATAGTTTAGGGCAAGGTCTCTGTATGTGATGCGGCAATTGTTAATCAGTTCGTTGAGAATACCCTTATCGATATTATCCAATTTGAGGTTCGCCCTATTGTTTGAATCTTGGATGTAAATCTAAGTGGAAAGGGCTTTAATTTTCTGCCTTAAGTAATAAACCAATTATGTTGAAGGTACCCGACCAACCTTCCAAGTCGTCCCAGGCAGGAGATTTGTGGCATCCACTAAACAGTCTTGAACGGCTTCTAGCTTATCTAATGCATCTCGATATTCCTGATGAGATGTGATAAGAAGAACACAATCAGCTGCGAGGGCCTCATCAAGTGAAGCGGGAGTAAACCCAAAATCACGAATCTCTTTTTCTGAAAAATACGGATCATGTGCAAGAATCGCTTTGGGATTGTATCCTTGAAGATGTCGAAGAATTTGGAGGCTAGCCGCAAACCGAGTTTCTTTCACATCCGCTCGGAAGGAAATGCCAAGAAGGCTAATCCGGGAGTCTTTAATGTCTTTTCCGTGAGCCTTTAAACACTGGATAGCTAATTTCACAGTGTGGAGAGGCATGCTATCATTCATGACTCGCGCTTGCCGGAGTAGGGCAGCGTCCACACCTAACTCTTCTGCTTTGTTGATCAGAAACCAGGGATAGACCGGAATACAATGGCCACCGACACCTGCACTGGGTCTGTGTATCATGCAGTGTTCTTTTGTATCCTCATTTGCAGCAGCAATCACTTCCCACGCATCCACACCTAATGGTTCACAGAGTTTGGCTAATAAGTTCGCATAACCTATATTCAAATCCCGGAAGGTTCCTTCAGCAACTTTTACCAGCTCTGCTGCAACGAGAGAGGAAGTGCGGACGACTTTGCCAAAAATGCCATATACCCCTACAGCGGCTTCAGTGCTTGCTTGGTCAATGCCACCAACGACTTTCGGGTATTTGTAGAGGTTACGTATCACGCGGCCAACCATAAGGCGCTCGGGACTATGTGCAAGTCCAAAGTCTTTGCCAGCTACCAATTTACTTTCAGCTTCTAAGATTGGTTTGACTACACGTTCAGTTGCCCCTGGTGGCATAGTGGTGGATGTAATCACGAGAGTTCCTTTTTTCAAACCCTTTCCGGCTGCCTTTGTAGCCTCTTGGATGATTGAATAGTCTTCTTGACCCTGATCATTTACTAGTAAGGGAACTAGAATGATGATAACATCTGCACCCTTCGCGGCCTCGGTTCCATCAATAGTTGCACGAAGTTGACCTGACACAATCATTTCTCGTAGCATATCTGCAACTTGTGGTTCACCGACTAATGGAGACTTCCCTTGGTTAATTTGGTCAACAACCGATTGATTCTTTCTGACCCCTACAACCCTAGCGCCTTCTTTGGCAAAGGCTACCGCCACTGGAAGCCCCATATTCCCAATTCCAACCAGATCGATAGTTACATCTCCGTTTCTAATAAGACGCGTAATCTCTTCAGCTGATTTCCCATAGATCTTAACCATGTCAGGCAACCTCGAGACCTTAGCAGCATCAAGCCCCCACTTAAGCATTATTGTTAAGACGGAAACCGAATTCTTAAAAAAAGGAAGAGAAGAGGATCCAAGTGAGGTTATTTCATTCCGAGTTTGTCTGTGAGAAAAGCGATTATCATGGGAATAATGAAATTCAGCCGACGAGTCCAGAAATGATTTGCGCCTTTAATCAGTCGGAGATATTTTTCCTTAACCTGCAATTGGGCGTAGATTCCTTCAGCTTCAACGTAATGTACCGAATCATCATCACGCCCATGGACAATGTACACAGGGCAATTCACATAACGAATGCCCTCGGTTACAATTGCAGAATCAATTTCTGATGATTTTATTGAAGCACTTATAGTAACCAAAGCAGCGGGATTAGCATCCATGGATGCAGCCAGCGCTATACTTCCTCCAAAACTATATCCCAGGAGGGCAATTCGAGAACTATCAACATGCGATTGATTACGGAGGAATTCCATAGCAGCTAATGTGTCCTGCATTTCCCCTATCCCCTGCCCGAATTGCCCTTGACTTTTTCCTACACCACGAAAATTGAAGCGAAGGATATTTAGCCCTTTAGCAGCAGCCGCTTCACTGATAGCTGTTATCCGGCTATCATCCATAGATCCACCATAGAGCGGATGGGGGTGGCAAAGGACGAGACCAGGTTGTTTTTCCTTTTCAGTAAGGACGAGAATTCCTTCTAAAGTCAACTCGCCACTCACAATATTGACTGCCCGTTCACGACCGTTTCCTGTTTTTGCATCCGGCTGGGATTCATCCAATCTGACACACTGCTCCATGAACCGCAGGTTGCTATTGATTCGAGCTTATAACATCCTTTTAAACATGCGTCCTACAAAACGCTCAGAATCCCCATTTAACTAAATTTCACAACACCCTGAAACTGCATCAGATTCATAAAGTAACAAAATCTGTCACCAATAGAGGATAATTCTCATGACAAAATCTTCAAAAAAATCGAGCCCGTTCCACATCCAATTAGGAATGGAAATTATTGACAGCCATTCTCATTATCTCTCTGCGGCGACCTTCCAGTCGTGGCAAGTAAGGACCGAGGCAATTCAACATCGTATTCGCACTCGAACAGATATGAATTCAGTCGATGTTCCTTCGCCAGATGAAGATTTTGCTCGAAAATGGGTGACAGAACTGGATAGGAATGGCATATCCCGGATTGGAATGATGGTTGGTCCTGAATCGTGGAACGAGTTCACGGATGCCCTCAAACGGTTTCCTGACCGGTTTTATGGTTATGCCAATATCAACCCGCTTCTTCCGGATGCCGAAGAACAAGCGCGGTATGCCATTCAGAAACTCGGTTTTCATGGTTTCAAACTCTATCCAGTGCTTAACGGATTTCACACCTACGATAAGGAAGCATACCAAATCTACCAGATCGCGGATGAGTTGAAAGTTCCCGTCCTGCATCATTTTGGTATCTCAATTGGAGCAGGTGTAGATCTACGCTATGGTAACCCTCTTGACTTACAACCTGTAGCTCGAGATTTCCCCGACGTGAAATTTGGAATTGCTCATTTGGGTGCGGGGATGTTTCGTGAAACCCTCTTGCTATTTTATCAAACCGATAATGTCTATGTTGACACATCTGGGTCCAATGTGTGGATGCGCTACATCCCATATCCCACCGACCTAGAAGGAGTAATGAAACGCACCCTTGAAGCAGGAGGCCCAAAGCGGATTGTCTTTGGCACTGATAGTTCTATGTTTCCCCGTGGTTTCCGATATGATATATTGGAAAAGCAACTAAGAATATTCCAGCGATTAAAAGTCAATTCTGAAGATTTAGAATCCATTTTCTGCAAGAATATCCGAAGGATAATGGGAGACGATTAGCCACCCGTCTTCAGATTACTTCTCATCTTCTGGAACAGCTGTTTCAGTGAGAGGTTGCTGGCGTTTGAGTGGAGTTTTTCCCTCAATACCATAGATTGCTTTCAAGTACAGCCGCCCTCCACAACGAGGACAAGGACCTACCTCGCGAAATACGTGATCCCCCGATTCAAAGGGACCTTCAGTTTCTATCCCACACTTATCACACACAATCAATCGACGGACTTCAATAAACTCAAGTTTTTTGGGGGGGCGAATTTCTCGATATATTAGGGAAATAAAAATTGCGAGACATATCACTGAAAGAGCCCATAAAACAATGTTTAAGGGAAAATCTGAGAAGAAGGTACCCCAGACATAGAAAATCACAATGAATGTGACAACGAGAGCCCACCATAGACGTTGCAGACCTGGGGCCATCTCGGGACCTGGTTGACTGGTTGATTGTTGAAAGAGGTTTGACATAATTCTCCATCTGGTTCAGTTTAGCTTCTGGTTTTAAGCATAATGGTTTGGTGAGCTTCGCTGGTGTAACAAGAGATGAGTTATTCTTTGGGGCGGCGTAATCGTTGAAGAAATGACAGGGTGCTTTCAATTTCCCGTTCACGTGCTTCGATTAGGGGCCACATGCTCAGGCCCATCCCCTCTCCAGAGATTTCTGAGAATAGGTCAATGAATAGTCCGACTTGGTATGCGTACATGTTTGATACAGTTTGTGAGGGGCGACCTTGCTTGATATGGTATTCGACCATTGCATAGTCACTCCATCGTCGATAGGTTTCATTTTGCCAGATAGTAGCTGCATCCAACGGGAAATGCATTAACGCATTTTTCTTTCCGATATTCGGGTAAAGGAATGGTGCTTGGAAGGGATTACGAACATTCCATTCAATGTGAAGTAAATCTTGGGTTTTCAGCGGATGGAGCTTACAGGATAACGGGGTTTTATCTCGGCGGACCTCAGGAGTACACAATTCATAGGCGTGCCATCGTGTGGGAACATGCAAGCCTATGAGATGATCTCCGCATTGAAGTTTCTCGATATGGCTAACTTGCCGGTTTTCAGGGATTTTTTGATAGTAGTAGCTCCCTCCAAAGGCTTCGGTCATATAATCTGCCATCGGATTGAATTGATCTGGTGTAATTTGTAGATCTCTGCTATCCCAATTAAGAAACGTGCGAATCATATGCCCAGGTCTTTTTCCTCTTAGCAGTGGTTGGGCACCTGAATCAGCATTAAAAATGATCACCAG
>JBHLNC010000135.1:0-5683 GCA_048937435.1 Promethearchaeota archaeon
TGATATAATTTAAAAATTCTAAAGTGAAGCGGATCTCATGGCAGAGCGTAAAGCACATGAACGGATGATGAATCGAGACCAAAAGCCAACCAAAAACGACATCATCACCTTCATTTCTAATGCTGAAGCAATTTCAGCATGGAACCAAATTCAGGAATACCTGGCAACCCATTACGATTTGTTTATGGAAATCATCTACTATGGGGATAATTATGGTTGGGTCGTACGATATCAAAAAAGCGGACGCACAATCGTGTCACTCTTCCCTGAAAAGGAAAGTTTCAGTTTCCTGATTGTATATGGGAAAAAAGAGATTGACAAATTTTCTACTCAGGAATCAGAGTTTTCACCAGCCATTTTAGAGATATTTCAGAACACCAAGAAGTTACATGATGGTAAGTGGTTATGGATACGGGTCACAGATTCATCGAATTTTGAGAATTTGAAAAAATTACTCACTATAAAACGTAGACCAAAGAAACTAGATTAAACCAAATATTGAAAAAATAAGATTAGAGGCTAGAAGTAGTTCTTCTAGTCCTCTTCAATATGGTTGTTATCACTTGTTTTGTTTGTAAAGAGCTTCGACGAATGGGCCAAATCCTTTCTTGCGCCCTTCAAAGGCTCCCTTTTCTTCGCCATGATCTTTGCAACGCTCGGCTTTGAAGAACCATTCGAGTTTCTTCTTTGGATTATCAGGTAAAACGTGTTTGACTTGGATTTTGTCTTTGTAGTTGTTGAACTTGTCAATGGATGACCATGGAATGAAACCCGCAAGTGCTCCTGCAGCCATTGTGACAATATTCATTTCAAAGAGTCCTGTCTTGGCTGCGTGAAAGGCGATACCCTCGTCGGTGACGACGACGAAGCCCGATTTCTTGTGGGCACCCATACCACGTTTGAGCACGTCAGCGCGAGTAGTGTATAGGATGGTCGCTCCTTCGGGAATGAGTTGCTGGAAACCTGGATCTAATTGGTCTATTGGAATGTAGAGATGTTCAGACATCGATATCCCCAAAGCCACGCGCCTATGATGCTATTTAAACCATAAGCTATGGTTTTTCTAAGCATCAGAGGAGTTGAGCTTCTCTTAACGATCAAATAGGGTTAATGCCTGATTTATTGGTTTCATTTTTCACTAGTACTTTGTGGTTGACCATATTTGGTCCGCAGTTTTTGATAGAGGTAGGGCTCATAAATTCGGTTTTGATTCAGAGGACCAGCATACACGTCTTCAATGAAACTGGAGCATTCATAGAGAAATGTGGGTTTGCCCAGCCATTTCAAGCGTTCTAAGTTCCCTGCGATAACACTACTCTTGTTCATCCAGATGGCGATAGCAGAATGACAATCCTCAATCATATTACGTTCACGTTCCCTAAGATTGTCACCATATTTGATCTCGGGCCAATTGCCAGTATTATAACGAAGACTTCGAGCGTGCCCAACAATGACATTGCGATAGTCTCTACTCAGGAGGTGGTCTTGGTATAGACGGGGTGCACCTTTGGCTTCACCGACAATGATTGTCATCTCTTGTTCTATGGCAGCATCGATTCGTAGTTTCACTTCTTCGGGCAGTTCCCGGTCTTGGAAGGCTTTACTACCCATTAGGAGGAGCTTCTTCCCTTTACCTAGGACCACATCATCCATAGGGCATCCACCATTCATGGAATGTAGCTTTCACTGTTTAGGTCAAATACTTATAGTAGAGTCTCTGTTTGGTTTTATGCATTTATGAGGAAAATTGTGTTACTGCAAAAACTAATAGTGACCCACGTTTTATTCTGAGAAGATACTGATGGATATCCACATAAAAGGTGCTCGGGAACACAACCTCAAGAACATCGATGTTCAACTAGGTGATGGTCTTACCGTGGTCACTGGTGTTTCGGGATCTGGTAAGACGTCACTTGTCTTTGACACATTGTATCATGAGGCACATAGACGGTTTTTGGATGTTTTTTTGTATGGTCGCGGTGGAGAGCGACTAGCCCCTGCAAGTGTTGATTCAATCGCTGGGTTAGGACCAACGATTGCTGTTGGTCAGAATCTATTGAATCGCAATCCACTCTCCATTCTTGCCTCTGCATCGGGGGTACACCCTTTCTTCCGATTGCTGTTTGCAAATTATGGCGTTCGTTACTGTGTTCAATGTAGAGCCCCCCTGGTGGTGTTAACTGAGGACGAATTGGTGGAAAGACTCGTCGTGTTATCCAAACAGGAACCCCTTCAGCTATTTGCACCATTATTCCAAGGCGTGCAAGGAAGTCATAGTACGCTCCTCAAGGTGTTGATTAACAAATTTGAGAAGCACCAGGTAATTGTTGATGGGAAAGAGTGGGATGGGAAACCCCTCAATCCCAAAGAACACCACTCAGTTGAAGTTGAAACGGGGTTCATTGATAAGACCGGGACAGTCAAGCAGGTGAGAGGCTTTGTACAGAGAACGACCGCATTAGGTGCAGGAGCGGTTCGAGCCCGTGGTAAAACAACCGATGTGATGCTCACTACAACACAGATCTGTAGTGTGTGCGGAACAGGTTTTCGTGAAGTGCGACCCACGTATTTTAACCAGTCGTGCCCCTATTGCAAAGGAAAAGGTTGTGATCGATGTGATAATACTGGGATGCATCCTCAGGCCGCAAGTGTCCGCTGGGAAGGGATGCGCTTCCCTGACCTGTTGGCCCTCTCAGTGGAGGAAGCGAAAAGACTGTTTTCAAGCGTGAGCCTTCCTTCAACCGCAACCCGACTACGCTCAGAGATTCAACGACGGTTAGATGCCCTGGAACGTGTGGGGCTGGGCTATATTTCTTTGAATCGATCGTCTCCAACCTTATCTCGGGGTGAATCCCAGAGAGTGAGGCTGGCTATTTCCCTGGCTAGTCGATTAGAGGACATGCTGCATGTGTTAGATGAACCGACGATTGGTCAACACCCTGCAGATGTCGCCCGATTACTTCCTGCATTTCGTGAATTATCGGGATCGGTAATCTTTGTTGAACATGACCGAGTGGCGGCTGCTTCTGCCGATTCAGCTATTGATCTTGGTCCGGGTGCAGGTAAAGATGGAGGAGAAGTGATTTTCAGTGGTTCACCAGCAGAACTATGGAAGGCTGACACGGCTACGGGGCGATATTTCAGTCTCCGGAACCGTGTGATGACTCTTGAGCCACATCCCAAACCTGAAAAGTTTCTTTATGTTCAGAAGGCACACCGACACAATCTGCAGGAAATTGATGTGAAAATTCCGTTAGGGCGATTAACAGTCATTAGTGGAGTATCTGGGTCTGGGAAAAGCACGCTAGTTGAACATGTTCTCGTGCCATCAGTGAAGAAAAAAGAGCCAATTGGCTGCGCAGGAATTGAGGGGCAGAAACTAAAACCAGTCATGGTGGATCAAAGTCCGATTGGACGTAATCCGCGTTCTAATCCGGCAACATATACGAAGTTATCGGATATTATTCGTGATTTGTATTCGGGTGCGACAGGATTATCCAAGTCCCATTTTTCGTTTAATCGACCTGAAGGTGCTTGTCCGACGTGCAAGGGAATTGGTGCAAGTGAAGTCAAGATGCGATATTTGCCGTCCATCTGGATTCCCTGCTCAGATTGTGAAGGACAACGATTTAGCCCTGAAGTTCTAAGTGAACTGGTTGAGTTTGATGGAGAGAAGCTCTCCATTGCTGATTTCTACGCCCTTCCAATTGCAGAAATTGAAGAACGAATTTCCAAATCAAAACACCTTACACAAGCCAAACGGCAATCGGCTCAGCGGATTCTCCAAGCGCTTCTTGATGTTGGGCTGGGCTATCTTGAACTTGGGCAACCTTCGCCAACTCTCTCTGGTGGAGAAGCACAGCGTGTGAAACTCACGAAATTTCTAGGTCGTAATAAGCTGGCAAATCAACTCGTCATTCTTGACGAACCTTCGACTGGTTTGCACTCTCAAGACTTGGATGGACTACTGACTGTTCTTGACCGACTTGTCCGTTATGGAGCAACAATCGTAGTTGTTGAGCACAATATGGACTTCATTCGCGCAGCGGATTGGGTAATTGATTTGGGTCCTGGTGCTGGACCAAATGGAGGCAAGCTTCTGTATGAAGGTCCACCTGAAGGCCTTCTTAAGGTTGAATCTTCTCTGACTGGTAAAGCCTTGGTGAATGAAACTGCCGTTCGCCCTCGAGGGAAGACCAAGAAGTCAATGATAGCCAGACCACAAATAATTTCAATCCGAAATGCTCGAGCAAACAATCTGAAGAACGTCGATGTGGACATCCCGAAGGGAACCCTTACAGTCGTAACTGGTGTTTCGGGTTCTGGGAAGTCTAGTCTAGTACGTGATGTCTTGCAGGCTGAAGCACGACGTCGATATTTGGAATCGCTTTCTATGTTTGAAAGGCAGGGATTAAGAGAAGGGGCCGAAGCCCCTGTTGATTCAATCACAGGATTAGGGGTCACGCTCACGGTGGCACCCCATCGAGCCCATTTATGGAGTCATATCCCACAATTTACTCGACGGAATAGCGTTGGAACTCTTACGGAGATAAGCTATCATATCACGAACCTCCTTGCTTCCATGGGGGAAAGGAAATGTTTGAAATGTGGGTCAAAGATGACCCGCGAGAACAAATGGGTTTGTCCAAAATGTCAGAACAGTGTACCTATTGCGAAACCACAGTACTTCTCATCCGAACATTGGGGGAGTTCTTGTCCGAAATGTGTAGGACTTGGTGTATTGCATCTACCTCAACCTGAGAAGCTCATAGTGAATCCCGAAAAACCGTTATGTGCAGGTGCGATGTGGTCTCCAGGGTATTGGCCAAAGACTTATCTGTGTAAGGATCAGCCAATCATTCCGGAATTGGGGAAACGCTATAGGTTTGATCCCTTCAAAACGCCTTGGAATAAAATGTCCAAAGAAGCACAGGATGTCTTCTTGTATGGCGATGGTGAAGTATACAGGTTTACATACATCAGCAAATCAGCTGGTAGATTGAAGGGGAAGGAACGTCCTTCCAAGTGGACCTGGAGGGGCTTCTACCAGAAGGAGAGCTGGATTTTCGATTGGGATATCCATGGGACATATACAAAGCAAGTTGTCTGCCCAGAATGTAAGGGTGCTGGACTCCGACCAGAATACTTGACTGTAACTCTACAGAACAAGAATATGTTTGAATTAAGTGAGATGCCTCTTCTGGAACTTGAAAAGCTGGTTAAGAAAATCCCCATGCCCGCCTCTAGCATGCCTTTGGCAGAGACGAGTCTCCAGATTATCCGACGACGGTTACGGTTTCTGAGACAAGTGGGAATTGGTTACCTGCATCTGAATCGTCCAACGGGCACTTTGTCAGCGGGTGAAGCTCAACGCATCCAACTGGCGAGCTTGCTAGGAAGTGGATTAACTTCACTGACAATCTTAGTTGACGAACCCTCACGGGGTATGCACCCATCTGAACTTGAAGCTCTACGCGAAGCGCTGGAAGAACTCCGTGACGAAGGAAACACGGTAATTGTTGTCGAACACGACTTACTACTTATTCGAGCAGCTGATCACGTGATTGATCTTGGACCTGGCGCCGGTACAAAAGGCGGGAGAATTGTCGGGGAAGGAGAACCTGCAGATATTATCAAAGCCGGAACTATTACAGGTAAATGGTTGCAAAAGGATCAAGTGAAA
>JBHLNC010000136.1:0-5677 GCA_048937435.1 Promethearchaeota archaeon
AATCAACCCGGCCCCCTTTCTGGGCATACTCCAGCATTAGAAGAATCGTTCCAATAATTCCCCCATTACTCAGATCCTTCGATGCGGTCAGAAATCGTTTCTCCGCGAGGATGCGCATTGCCTCATACCGAGTTAGAATAGCTTCAGACGTTTTCAACGCCGTGGTATCCCATCCATATTCATAGTTTGGAGAGATTCGACCTTCTAAGTCGATTGCCAGGATAAGCACATCATTTGGCTGAGCTCCGCCGGCACTTACATATGCATCGCGACGGACTGTGCCACAGATTGATGCGCTTACCCCATTTGTAGGTGCATTTGGTGTCGTATGTCCGCGGACCACTTCGACACGGAATTTTTGCCCGGCTTCACAGATGCCCTCCATAAATTTTACTCCGGTATCCAATTCTTCGAAGGCGATATTGACCATTGCCACAATTGGGCGTCCCCCTGCTGCATAGATATCGTTAACATTGACTAAAATGGCAGCATAACCCGCTACGTAAGGCTTTGACATAGCCAGCTCGGGAATTACTGCATCTGTGGATAGCAAAATGAGATTATCTCCGCCTAAATCGATCGCCGCTGAATCCTCACCAATGGAAGACAACACATGCGGACACTTGAAACCTTCTTTGCGTAGGATTGATACGAGCTTGCCTATGGGCTGCTTGCGCCGTAAGCCCCAAGAGCCCCTAACTTCAGAGATAACTCGCGCTAGTCGACCAGGCATTATAATACAGGCTCCTATAGAAGAATGGAGTATTTGCGTTTCGATAAAACTTGTGGTTAATCACTAGACTAGTGAATGCCTAATCTCTGTTCATCCAGTAACAGAGAAACCATCAATGAGTAAACTAGGTGCTTTTACAAATAGCGAGGTCATTTCCACATCATTGCCAACGCCACGAAGTTGTTCTAAGCCCTTATAGAAGCTTCCCGCGATTGACAATGGTTCTAGAGGTGTTTTCTTTTCACCATTTTCAATGAGAAATACTGCATTTGCTACAACGGAAAAATCGCCAGTTGAAACATCACTATGAAAGATGCCAATTGGTGGATTTGTAATCAACAATCCTTGACCATCCACCGATGCAATGAGTTCATCCTCAGTCTTCGATCCTGGGACTACCTCTAAATTCTTAATAGTAATTTTTGGTGCCTCCTCATATGGAATAGTTCCTCCAAAGGGTCCTCCTGCCCGACCACTATTCCCAGTTGATGATTTTCCAGCAATCGCACCATAATATAAATCATAGAGAAAATTCTTCAAAACACCTTGGTCAACTAAGGTTGTTCGTCCCTGTGGATAACCTTCTGCATCAACTGATTCTGTGCCAATACCTTGCGGATCCTGCCCATTATCCATCAAGGTGAACTGCTTCTCTGCAATTGGGTTACCAAGTTTTGGTGCTAGTGGAGATAGTCCTTCAACAACGTTATTCCCAATAGCAGATTGACCAAAGCTGGCAAGGACATAACTAGCTGCCGCATCAGGCGACCACAGAGTGGGTAGGGTAGTTGTTTGATTCAGTTTTTTTGCTCCTAGCATACTCAGAGCTTTCTTCGCGGCTTTTTCACCAATTCCAGAAACATCAATGGATTTCTCTCGTGAAATGAACTCCTCTTCAGAGGCTCGTCGTTCATTGCCATCAATCGCCATTGCATAAGCAGAAGCATAATTGAATGCTGAACTAGACGCCCGTTCAAGTCCTCGAGTATTGCCAATTGCAAAGCCTCCCCAGCTCACTTCACATGATGAAACCGCCATCATATGACCGCTGACTTTAGATATGTCCCCAATAATTTGCAGTGAGTACTTAACGAGGTCTTCTGTAGATAAATCCAAGATCGCGGGTGTGAATTTTCCTTCGTGACCTGGGGGCTTCGGTTCGCAGAATCCCTGAAACCGTGTATCTTTCTCAGATGTAGCTTTCAAGCTAGCAACTGCCTCCTGTATACTTCGCTTAATGCGGTCAGGAGTGATTCCGGAGGATGAAGCAAAACTCACTCGTTGATCTTTGGCAGCTCGAACTGCCGTTCCAGCTGTTGTTCCATCAGTTGCTTCTACAACCCCCTGTTTAATAACTACGTTCGAGTTACTCCGATAGGAAAGATAGATTTCAAATTCAGCAGTTTTATCCAATGATTTCGCGAATTTTAGGCCTGTGTCAATTTCAGCCAGCAAGTTGTCCTTGATTGTTTCATATTCCATAATCTTGCATCTCCTTTTTGCTAAGCCTTTCCTCCAAATGTAACCCCTTTTATGAGGAGCTTTGGTCCTCCTAGTCCTGCAGGAAGTGGATATTGACCTGCCTTACCACACCCACCAAAGTAAGTTCCCTTAAGAGACAAGTCTTTGGTTGCGCCTTCTACTTGATTCAGTAATTGCAGGATGTTACCTGAAAGGGCTACCTCTCGGATGGGATATTGGATTTCTCCTTTTTCTACCCAGTATCCTCTATCGGCTTTGAAGAGAAAACTGCCATCTCCTTGCACTTGTCCACCTGCAGTTTGAATGGCATAGACTCCAGTACCAAGTTGTTCCAGTGCTTCTTCTTCAGTCAAATCACCCGGGGTGAAGTAGGTATTAGTCATCCGGGGAATGGGGAGAAATCCGAAATGGATCGCTCGACAATTACTCGTGGGTTCCTGTTCTAGTTTCTTCGCTGTTCCTCTGTTCTGTAGGTAATGCTGGAGAATTCCCTTTTCAAGCACAGTCGTCATGCTAGCTGGAATTCCTTGATCATCATAAGGAAGCCATAATCCACCATTCTTAGCGATATCTGGAATCCCACCATCAACGATGGTGGCTTCTTCTGTCCCTAATTTTTCTCCAATTTTTCCTGCAAGAGGTGAGACACCTATTACGACAAAATCGCCTTCACTAAGGTGGCCAAACGATTCATGGGCTAAGACCCCTGTAAGGTCATTGTCTGTCAGGGCGGTGAATTTTCCTGCAGGACATGCTTTTGCGGTAATTTGCTCAGTGGCAGAATCGCCCGCGGCCTTACCGATATCTTCGGGTGTTGAATCTTTTTGTTTGAACTTCTCAAGCCCAAAGGTTCCTGCCATTCGGTAAGAAGCGAACACAAGATCGCCTGTACTCGTCTTAGAAGTTACACGGCAGGGTAAATCAACTACTAAAAAGTTCCAATCGATGTCGGATCCTTCACTATTTGTGAATATCTTTTGGCCATAGAGTTCGCCATAGGCTCCTATAATAGTCTGAATTTCTTTTCCTGCATCTTGTGCGGCTCCCACTGCCCGATTTACTAGGTCCATTTTGTAATCGACATCTTTGGATTTGGGATGAATCTTAACAGAGTATGTGTCTGCGGGTTTACTCTTCACTGCTGGGTATTCATCAAAATCTAACTTCAATAAGGCTGCAGTCGAAGCAGCTTTGGCCATTTGATAAGCCCTTTTTACTGTATCTTCAATATCCTTTTTCTCTTCACTCGCGGTAAATGAATACCCCGCGGTTCCATCAAAATAACAAGTAACTCCGATTCCTGTCCGTGATTTCAGGATGATGTCTCTCCATGTCTCATTAACACGTCTTAATGTGCGAAGAGTCATGTCATCAAATCGTGCCTCAACAAACTCTGCTCCTTGTTTTTCACCAAAAGCTACTGCGGTTTGAAGTTTATCCAGCATAAACCCATCCACCAGTTTGAGCAATAGCTGAGGGCTAAGAAGGTACAAATATTTAAGCGGTCCTCACCAACCGCGTTTCAATTACGTTGGTATTTAGTTGGTGAACAGTATGGAATTTGGTGTCCAAATCGAACCACAGTTTGGCTATACTTTTGATGCTGTTAGCAAAATCACCGATGTTGCCTTAAAGATCGGGTTCTCGACAATATGGTTTAGCGACCACTTTATGCTGGACAAAGATTCCACAGACAGGGTTCTTCTAGAACCTTGGCTTCTCATGACCGCGTTAACCCAACAGAAGCAAAAGGTTCGTGTTGGCAGTATGGTGTTCTGCCAAAGTTATCGAAACCCTGCACTTACAGCTAAAATGGCGGCTACCCTCGATGTGCTTTCCAACGGTCGATTAGAATTTGGAATCGGTGCCGGGTGGAAAGAAGTCGAATACAAAGCCTATGGTTATCCCTTTCCAAAACCCATAACACGAATTAATGAGTTAGCCGACGCTGTAGAGATTATCCGGGGCATTTGGACTAATGAGCGCTTTACGTTCAAAGGCAAATATTACCAAGTAGATGATGTCATCTCCTTTCCCAAACCCGTTCAAGATCCAATGCCCATTTGGATTGGAGCGCAAAATGGCAAAGAATACATGCTCCGACTCACTGCTAAACATGGAGATGGCATCAACATCGCTTGGATGACAACGCCCAAAGATTTAGATCGACGCTTTCAACGGCTTGCCCATTTAGCTAAGAAATACGGACGCGATACGAGTGATATTCAGAAATCGATCGGACTATGGACACGGATTTTTGAATCTGAGGAAGAAAGAGAAGATGCAATCATTGAGAACGCCAAGGAACGAAATATCTCTGTTAATAAATACCGGGATCGAGTTGCACAAGCCCTGTGGGGAACACCTGACTACATGGTGAAACGGCTTCGTGAATTTATGAAAGTCGGTGTCACTCATTTCATCTTCATGTTTCCACATGGGCAGGAAATCGCTCAAATCAAAGTGCTGGGAAAGGCAGTCCTCTCAAAACTCTAACCGATAACGGCATTAAGGGGATTCTCGTTTCTCAAGGACACCCTCACGGCGAAGTTCAAACACCACAATATTGTGTGGATCTGGACAGGCAACCAGCCCCCGGTCTGGATCTGGTTCCCAAGGTATGGTCCCATCAAATTCGAGAATCGTGATGAAGGGGAACATGGCATTGTACGCCCAACGGCAAATCTTCTCTTTTTCTTCTGGTTTGGATAAGTCAAACTCATCACCAACTTTGTAGAGCCGACACGGGCTCTTCCCAGGTTGGTGTCGTAGTTCATGGACGCGTGCAATAATACGATATACTTTTGACATAAATATCACGCTCAGTGTCTGGTCTTTTAATGGCTTCTAATTTTACATATAATCTTTGTGTGGCTAATTCTTAGCCAACTCGTGATGTGAGTGCATCTCGACTGAAAAGCTTCACAGCAATTCGGTAGAGTATAATGTCTATGATAATTAGGATGATTACTCCCGCATAGAATATTATCCAGTTAAGACCAGTTCCTCCTAGGAATCCGGAGTACGCAAATGCCATAGCTGGAAGGATAAGAACTCCGCCTGTCTGATACGCTTCATAGACGGTATTTGCCCGACCAGAAATGATGACCATTATTCCGACAGCTAATACTGAGAAGAGAACTGGTAATATGATTGCCTGAATTATGGATAGAAAGTCGGGCCAAATTCCAAATAAGGGAGGCGCGAATACGAGGACAATTCCATTCACCATGGCAATTGCTAACACCAGATTACTATATGCCACTATAAGCCCTGGGGTAAGTGCTGTCAGAAATTTCCCTAAAAGGATATCCCCGTCCGTCAACGGTGTCGCTAACAAGGGAGTTAACGTGTGACGTTCTTTTTCTCCTACAATTGAATCTGCTGCAATCAGAATCGGGAGCATACTGGGAAGCATGATTATCACAACACCCATAATGCTGGTCATCATGAAGTTGAAGT
>JBHLNC010000137.1:0-5668 GCA_048937435.1 Promethearchaeota archaeon
AGTCTATCGAGGTGCGGAACTCACAGACTCTATTACACCTTCAATGATCAATTTCTATGATCAGACATTGGTAACCTGTGGCCTTTCGAAAGCCTATGGACTTCCCGGTTTACGGATTGGCTGGGTCATCAGCACTAATTCAGAATTCATCTATGACCTTTGGTCGCTCACTGATTACACTACTATCGCCCCCTCCCTCCTCAGCGATATGGTGGCAACAATTGCCTTGCAGCCAGCTAATCGCAAGAAAATCCTTGACCGCACTCAAAAGATTCTACGTAAAAATTGGTCCATTGTGAATCAATGGCTCAAAGAACATCAGGACCTCTTTGAATGCATTCCTCCCAAAGCCAGTGCCATCTGTCTGCCCAGATATCACGCTCCCATCAACTCGGTAGAATTGGCACATAGACTGATTCAAGAAAAAAGTGTCCTCATCTCACCTGGTGACCATTTTCAAATGCCCAATCATCTACGCATTGGTTTTGGTTACAATGGGGCCAAATTAGTCACCGGTCTAAATCTCATCACCGAACTTCTTAAGGGAATTAACTAAGGCTTTTTTGTAAGCGGAGCTCATCTCGAATTGGAATACGAGCAATACCTAGTTGTAATCCACCAAGTTTCTCAGCAATCACGTTGGGTGCAACTTCAAAGAGTTGAAACCCGTGACGCTGATAGAAGGCAAGAGCGGCAAGATTATCGTTGGAGGTGACAACGAGAAGTTGCTGTTTTCCTTGACTTTTTGCATAGTTTTCAATCTGTTCAACTAAGGTTCGTCCGATTCCACAACCTTGAAAACCAGGAAGAATTCCCAAGGCCATAATTAGGACTGCATTTTCGCTAAAATCCTTGTAAGATATGAACCCGATTATGTTCCCGTCTTTTTTCGCAGTAATAGCTGGTTCTTGAGCAACCCTAAAGGTCCTATCAAACATGAGTTGAATTGGATCTCCCCAGAAAAGTTTCACCAACTCTTCAAGAACTTCAACATCATCACAGGATGCTTGCTGAACTGTATAATCGCTCTTCTGTGGGTGAATGCATTTTGTACACACTACTCGAACATGTACGTCATTCCCGCAGGTAGGTTGATTACAGTTGGTGCACTGAAATTCTCCAGGATTATTACAAAGGTGACACACTTCATATTGAATTGGCAACGTATCTCTCACCCGATATTACGCTCAACCTCTAATCATATACGGCAATACATTATTCTACTTCTTTCGGTAGTCGCTTCGAACAAAAATCAAAGCAAGAAATTAATGACGAAAATTGAGTAGGCTCTACAATCAAAAATCGTTGAAGATGATTACAAAACAGAAATGGCTATCGCCCAACTCAATCAATAAATTTCCTAATTGGAAACCTGAGAAATAGAGAATGGGACCCGTGCCCTTTTGCCCGAGCCCCAGGAGTTTAGGGCACGTCCAAGAGTCCAAGCGATTGGCTTAGCGGCGGCAACCAAACATGTAGATGTCTTTGATAATTCGTGCTCGCTTTTCCTTGTCCATGCCATCATGATTATTGTATTTGTACATTTTTTGCGTCACCGAAGAAAGCAATAGATTTCGTCTTATAAAAGGCGGACTCACGATTTGGGCTCACTTTCAGTGGTCACAGGATGTGACTATAAAAAACGGAGTGAGGGGTTCACTTTTTGCCTTGAAAGACCCGTTGTATTCACTCAAAGAGCCATTTGTGAAAAACACAAGAAATATGGTGAATACACATGCAATCGATTAACGTCTTGTTCCTCTGGAAGGTTCCTGACCCTCTCCGAGATTACCTACAAAAAAACCTTAGCCAAATCAAAGGACTCAATCTGATTTTCCCTGAAGAAGCCGAGGAATCTGAATTTCTCAAATGGGCCCCTGAGGTTCACGTTATCGTGGGTTGGCGTCCATCAAAAGATCTTTTAGAGCAGGCCCAACAATTGCAGCTGTTCCTGTTCCCTGGGGTTGGCGTCCAAAACTTCATCGAGTGGTTTCAAGACCAAGGACAGAAACGGGGAATTGTGTTAGTGAATAGCCACGGCAATTCCTACTTGGTCGCCCAACATACAGTGGCCCTGCTCCTCTCGTTACTCAACAAGGTGGTTCCCCACCATAACTGGATGAAAGCAGGTGAATGGCGAAAGGGGGATTCTGATGCGAAAACGGTTCTGCTACGGCACCGAACCATTGGCTTTCTGGGGTATGGAGCAATTAACCAGCAGGTTCATCGGTTCCTCGTGGGGTTTGATGTGGAGTTCGTGGCATTACGACGCAGTTGGAATGAGAAGAATGAGGTTATACCGACGCCTATAAAGAAATATGAGACAGCTCAATTGGATGAATTTCTCGATGCCGCTGACACCTTGCTAGTGGCTGTGCCACTCACTCCCGAAACAGAAGATCTGATAGGGTTCAATGAATTGAAACGGTTAGGTCCTGAAGGGGTGGTCGTAAATGTGGGTCGAGGACCGGTCATCAATCAAAAAGCCCTGTATGAAGCATTAGTAAAACACCATATTCTTGGGGCCGCTATCGATGTCTGGTACACCTATCAACCCGACCCGGATGAAAAGGGACGCAAATACCCCTTCGAGGAGCCTTTCCAAGACTTAGATAACATCATCTTGTCACCGCACAGAGCCTATTCACCAGCTGATGATTTGGAACGCTGGGATGAAGTAATTGAAAACATCAAACGTTTTGCGGATGGACGTACCGACTATATCAGCCCCGTGGATTATGAGCGCGGGTATTAACCAGGCTAGGTAGGCTATAGTGAATCATAGAACTTCTTTGAGGGATGCTTTAGAGTTGGATCTACACGGATGTCATGATAACAAAAATCACAGTAAGGCTTTCCCTCGACAATGGTTTGCGTTCGCGTGAGTCTGAAATTTTCATTGTATTCTTTTGTGGCTGCAAAATCTCCGTAGCACACAATTACGCAAGCCTTCACTCTCCCAAGATGATTACAACGGATAGTCAAACGAAAAGGAGCTTATCTCATTCTTTGGAGGTGGTTTTAGGTTTCTTTGTGGTTTTTGGCTTAGGTTCTGCTTCAGGTTGTTCTGTCATTTGGACGATTACTTTGTGAAGCACTGCTAACCGTAACACATCGCCTTCCTTGAGACTGGCACTTTCAATAAGCCAATCTGGCAGCTGAATTTTATTCCCCTTAGTCACATGGGCATTAAACTCGATCATAATAATATCACCTGTACTAAGCTGCTCTTTCTAACGTTGTTTTTACGTGTATATAAAGCGCTCCAGCTTTCTCGGCTAGTCTTCTATTAGCTGAAGTGTTCGAAAAACAAGGGTCAGATTAAATTACGAAGGGAAAACTCTTCTATTCAAGAAGATAATCCAATTAACCTTAGGTGAATCTCATGATAACACTCCCCTATGTTCAAACCAGTGTGTTCATCGATGACCGCTACGCCTTCGGTGGCAACCAGCTGGCCACATTTTGGAAGACCAAAGTGAATGCGCAAATCAGTACAGAAATCATGCAGGGTATCGCGCTGGAAATGAACTTCTCCGAGACCACATTCATTGAACAATCCTCGCTTAAAGATTGCACAGCAAAGGTTCGAATCTTTACACCTGCAATCGAACTACCCTTTGCGGGGCACCCCACCCTTGGTTCAGCCTTTGTCCTAAAACACAAAGGATTTCTTAATCCATCTGTCAGAAAGGCGAACCTCGAACTGGGCATCGGAGTAATACCTGTTGAATATGCTTCTTCTGATGTTGTCCAAATGACTCAGTCAGCACCCCAATATCTTGACAAACTTACGAATCGAGCAGAAATTGCTAAAACCGTGGGTCTTCCAGAATCCGCCATTGCAACGGATTATCCCTTGCAATATGTATCAACAGGCCATCCATTTCTCATCATTCCTCTAATCTCACTTGATGCCGTGCAACAAGCCCAACCAAATGGATCTCTGATATTACGAACACTCAAAAATCAACTTTCATCGGATATTGTGCTGCTGAGTACTAAAACGGTGAATAGCAATTCAGATGTTCATGTACGGATGTTCGCACCCGGTGCGGGAGTCCTTGAGGACCCGGCTACCGGTAGTGCTGCTGGTCCAATTGGAGCCTATGTTGAACACCATAACCTTCTACACCGCGATACGAAAGGAAAACCCATTAAAATCGAGCAAGGCTATGAAATGCGTCGACCTAGCCAATTAATCGCTCAAGTCGTTTGGGAAACAGAAGCAACTAACGTCTTGGTCTCAGGTAAAGTTAAACTCATGGCGGAAGGAGATTTCTACATCGAAGAATAGGCGGTCAAGCCCTCGAGCTGAAACGTTGTGAAGGGTTCCCTCTCCACCCCACCTGATATCACCCAATTTAGTGAAGAGCTAGAACAGTACTTCCACTCCCTTTTTGGGACGAACCGCACTCACCAACTTGCTATTGCTCTCAGCCAGCCTGGCAAATTCTTCTTTCTTCGTACCAACACTTTGCAGGCAACCAATGAACAATTAGTGGCTCAATTGAAAGAAGAGAATGTATCTGCTACCATCGCAAATTCTGAATTAAACGTCGTCGCGCTTCCCATCCGTTCGGCTGGTCCGATTCCAAGATACGAAAAAATCGTAGTTGCAGATAAAGCAAGCAGCGAAAATTTACTCTTAGGAAGTCATCTCTATCGACCCGGTGTTATCAGCACCGAACGTTTTCTTGAAGGTGACGAAGTTACGGTAGTGAATCCACGCGGATATATCGTTGGCAGTGGAATAGCTCAAGTTGATAGTTCCGCACTCCACTCAATGAAACACGGAGCCGTTGTTAAGCTAACACATCCCTTCTATGATCTACCCAGTCTTTCTGATCTAGACAGTTATAAGAAGGGATTATTCTATTCGCAATCCCTCTCCGCGATTCTAGTAGCTCCGATATTAGCTCCTCAACCAGAAGAGACGATTATCGATTTTTGTGCAGCGCCAGGAGGAAAAAGCACACATATTGCTCAATTAGTTGAGAATAAATGCCAGCTCATTGCTGTAGACCGCTCAGAGCGGAGAATGAAACACTTTCAATCAGAAGCGAAACGCCTAGGCATCACCTGCATTACTCCCTTTATCGGTAGAGCTAACGAATTCATCGAACAACACCCTGAAGTACAAGCTGATCGTGTGCTCGTCGATCCGCCATGTACTGCCTTAGGCGTTCGACCTAAGCTATACGATGAGACCACCTTCGCCCGTATTCAAAGCACTGCTTCCTATCAACGTATGATCCTAGAATCAGCAACCACAGCACTCAAACCTGGTGGTATCCTTGTTTACTCAACTTGCACCCTCACCATCGAGGAAAATGAACACAACATCCAACACCTCCTTGACACCCAAGGCTTCACCCTTGAATCACAAACACCCTTCATCGGTTATCCTGGGCTCACGGGATCAGACACTCTAAAACAACACGTTCAACGAATCTACCCTGATCTCCACGATTTACCCGGATATTTTATCGCCAAACTACGCAAACCACTTGAATAGAAATTACTTGTCCCACCCCTCTTTTCCAATGAGGGGCACAAAGGCCACGGACATCTGTTTCCGTTCTTTCACTTTTCCCTTCTTATCCTTCGAAACCAACAATAACTCCTGCCAGAAATGATGACGACCCACAGGAATCAGCATCAAGCC
>JBHLNC010000138.1:0-5660 GCA_048937435.1 Promethearchaeota archaeon
ATTGAGGTCAGTATGCCACTGCCTACAATCATGTGATTGAGGGAGACTTTTCGAGACACTAGCAGGCCAATTAGTGGTGATCCAAAAACCAAAAATGAAATTAATGGTGTATAGTTGCCTGTGCCCTCCCAGAGGATATTGAAGAATGAAATGTAGATGTTGACAATATAGGTTCGGAATCCTTGGAGAAAGAAGAGGGTGACAAAGAACGGTACAAGTAACTGAAAGATGAAATTCTTGGAGGAAATTTCATCAAAGGTGAAGCCATTCATATCCTGTTCCTTCCTTCGAGAGGTGGTTAATTTTTGCTATTAGGCGTGTTATTGGATAAATATCTTGGTACATAACTTCTTACGTATTGAATACCTTTTCAAGGGCTGATAATACTGTATTAAGACCAATTACAGTGAGGAAGCTATCTATTATGACGAAACCAGTGAAAACCGCTGCTCGTTTGCAGGATGTCTCTCCGAGTGGTTTGCGAGAATTTTTTGAAATCGGAGCGAAGCTCGAGGCAACAGGTGTGGATGTGATCTCGTTGGGAATAGGGGATTTGGATCTACCTCTTCCTCCATTCCTGAGTGATGCAATCGCAGAGGCTTTTACCAAGGGTCAAACGCATTACTCCTCGAATGCAGGAATCATAGAGTTACGTCAAGCGATTGCTGATCGTTATGCGAATACCTACAACCTCGAATATAACCCACAGGAAGTCCTCGTAACCTGTGGTGCTCTTGAAGGACTCTTAGACACTATGCTAGCTCTAGTTAATCCTGGCGACCGTGTTCTGGTTCAAGATCCTGCTTTTGGTTATTTCAGTAATCAAGCTAAAATCGCTGGCGCTGATGTAGAACTTATTCCCATGACACCTGAGTTTGATCTCGACGTGGAAGCATATAGAAAGGCGATGGAGGCAAAGCCTCCTAAAATTATTATCATCAACTCTCCTTGCAATCCCACGGGGTCAGTGGCGTCGCGAAAGAACATCAAAGAAGTAGTTGAACTAGCCCGTGAATATGATACTATTCTGATTTCTGACGAGTGTTATGAATTTCTTCGGTATGATGGTCACAACCATACTTGCGCAGCTGAATTCAATCATGATAATGTGATTATCGTTAATAGCTTCTCGAAGACCTTTGCTATGACAGGATTACGATTGGGCTATATCATTGCTCCAATCCATTTGATGCGTCCAATTTATCAAGTTCATCAATACAATACAGCCTGTGCACCTACACCAATCCAAGTGGGAGCTACTAAAACGCTCAATAATCCGAAAGCCTTCAAGGGCATCATTGGGCATCATCGAACCGTATTAGATAATCGTCGCAAAGTGGCAATAGAGTGCATCAAACCACTCAAAGGATTTCAACTCACCTATAACCCAATCGCCGGTTTCTATCTCTTTCCTAACGTTGAACAAACTGGGATGACTGGACCAGAATTTGCTATAACCCTATTAGAAGAAACGGGTGTCATTGTGGTTCCCGGTGATCAGTTTGGTACTGCTTTCCCAAATAATATTCGAATCAGTGTTGGATCCGCTCCGCCTAATCGAATTCGGGAAGCCGCATCAAGAATTACTGCTTTTCTTGAAAAAAGTTGAGAGGGGTAAGTACCCCTCATCTATTTGAAGATAAGAAGGATTGCGCCAATTATCACCAGAATGGCACCGATGTCCCCTCCGAAGATGAGGAGAATGATGCCAAGGATAAGAAGCATAATCCAATTCTTTTCAAGCTTCCATGGGAGATTGATGTAGCCAGATGTAGCTAGTGTGATCAAGGATACAATGATTACAATGATACCAAAGATAAGTTCGAGGCCCCAGCCCCAGAATATCGGAAGTATGCTCCAACCGATACCGGGGATAAGCATGATGATACCGAAAATCAATGAAATGATTGCACCAATAAGTACGAGAATCTCACCTACTTGTTGGATAGTAGTTTTTGCCATTTTGGATACCTCTTGAATTCTTAGGTACTGCTATCATCAGATGATAGTTGAACTGCACCACAGTTGTATTCTCTTAAAAATCTAATGAGCCCAGCTAGTTTTAACCACTAAGATGCGGGTCCAAGAGTGTTTGAATCGGTTTCTCATTGAAATGTTCAACCAGCCGCTCGTATTTCCAGCCAAGTGGCGTGAGGAGAGTGTCTGTTGCGCGGAGTAGCAGTTGTGCGTATTTGTCTTTGTCGTAGTGGGCTGCGGCTGATGTGTGAGGAAGTGCGACGCGGCGTAGGGGATGGCGTGACTGGGCATCGGTGTGCACATAGCGAACGGGTTGTCCTGGTTGGATGTCGTGACCATAACGAATTGCCAGTTCGGCGGCGATAGCTTGGCTACATTGTTGTTGATATTCGTCTGGTGATAGGCTGATGTTCTGAGTAATTACCAATTCTTCGGTTGTCACGTCTTCGCTCTGTATGCGATTCAGATAATTTTTCACAATGTCTAAGAGCTGAGGAAGCATCTCATGCATTTCGTCCTCATCTTCTGCCCCAGCGAGGCAGGTTAGTAAATCCAGTTGGAGCTGTTTGACAAGGGCTGGAGTGTCACGGCGTCGGAGTTCGATGCCCCGTACTTTGATGGTGCCGTCCTCTTTGACGCCACAGTAGCGGGTGAGTGCCCCGTAGGGCTTTCCGCGACAAGGCAGGAATATGATCCAGCGATAGCGCCCTTCGAACTCCATTGGTAGTCCCGTTTTTTCATAGATGGCTTCACCTAACGCTAGATAGTCGTCGACCGTGGCTCCCGGTTTTTGGAGCCAGACACAATCCACAATACCATGGAGCACTTGGAATCCTCGTTGTTCGCTTATGGCTTTGGTCTGCAAGAGGACGCGACGACTAAATGCTGTAACACATTCATAGGCTTCTACACGACCAAAACGTGAAGCCCGAAACCCTAGATAACCAAAGCAATTGTGTGTAAAGATGCCGCCTTTCCCTGCAGTGAATCCTGATAGGTGGCCGTCTACTTCGAAGCAATACACATACTTGGAAGAGGATGCTACCTCAGTGATTTGCGTCACTTTAGCAAAACCAATATCACTTTCTATCAGTTGTTTGATGAAGACTAGTTGCTCTTGGTCGGTTTTGGAGAGTGTCGGTTTATTAGAAAGCTTGACTATTTGTGCTGTTGCGGATGTCCGTTGAGTTCTCTCAACTAGATCAATTCGTGGATTTCTGACTGTCCGATACTTCCGAGCAAGTTGGCGTAAACGAGTTTCGTAAACAGGAATACCTCTAATTCGTGAATGTGGATGTTGGCTAGCGTTCTTGCTGCTGAGAATTTGCGCATGTTTTCGCTTCAGGAAACAGTGGGATTGGATTGTGGTCAGACTTCGCATTCCATTGATGCGAAATGCATGTGCCACACCTTCCTTCTTGGAACGGTTTAACAAGAAATCGATGTCCAAGGTTAATGCCAAGTAGCCTAGTTGGTTGAGTAATTCTTCACTTTTTGTGCCAATTCGAATCACGTTACGGGTCCTTTCAATAGATCCATCACTTGCGATGAGACCTGCAAGAAATTCGTAGCGAACAGTTTTTGGCGCATTAAGGATATAGAACGGAATTTGAAGTCGACCTCGAGCTGCAGTAAGTCCAAGTAAGAACGCCTTTTCTAGTAGTTCAACGAGAGCGATGCTATTGATTTGTATGACATGCATGTTTGCTTGTATTTCTTTACGGACATGGCCTTCCAGACCAAAAATTGATGTAATGATTCGCTCGATTCTCTTGCGAAGGGCAGTATCTTCAGCATTCACATCTAGTCGTATCATGTTCTGAGTTGCGCTTCCATCTCCGACAAAGAAGCCTAACAGGAACGCTAGGTCCTCATCAAGCGGCACAGTGGCAGGGATCCACTGAACTAGTCCTCCTTTGCGTCGTCCCCGCCCTATTTGCAACCGTTGATGCTCCTCAACAGAGAGGTTAAGCAACTTGAAATATCGAAGTGGGATGTACCCTTCTCGTTGCCAGTTGGTGAGGTTTTGGACAGCATGTCTGCCTTTAGACAAAGCAGACGCGATTTTTTGGCGATGCTCTGCGATGGCTTCTCTTAAGATGGAACCATGAACTCTCCATGTATCTAAGACCTTCCCAGAAGGATGATTACAGAGAATTTCTATGAAATCGAGTTGATGTTGCTTCGAGTTTGAGGGAACAGATAACATTACAGGGAGAAAGTCACCTCGTTTAAGATGTCGAGTTTCTTTCACCATCAATTGACCCTTGTCAAGAACATAGGATGGGTGGTCTGGGGTAAGGGTAATCTCTCGACCTCCCTCCAACTTAATCTTAAGAAGAGTATCGGGTGCATTAAGCTTGAAGAACTTCCTCACCGGAACAAAGGTTGCTTTGTACTGCTCATCCAGTCCGACAACCTGGATATCACTATGACAAGGTTGTACGCTAGGCGACGTAAGATGTTGGTCGATAAACTCTCCTATCCTAACAAGTTGTAAATTACCATTGATTCTTACTGGTACTATCTCGTCAGAATCCAAACATACAACTAGTAGCCATTTCAGAGCTGCTTGTCGGGCTTCATAGATTGGATTGTCGTGGCGGTGTTTCTTGTAGTAGGTGCGTTTTTCGAGAATGGGTTTGAGGAAGGTAGGGACGATTCCGGTTTCTCGTCGGCACAGCCAGTAGCCGAGTTCGGGGACGACAGTGGCATCATCGGGACAACAGTCACAGAAGAGTGCCTCGGGAGAGATGTTGTGTTTGACCATCAGTGACGGATACATGGATAGAAAATCGAGCTCCCCCACATCACTGAACACTCCGACACGTGGCGTGATGACATGGCCCCCTCGATCGGCGTTGAGCAGTTCGATGCCGGTCTTGTACTGTTCGGGATCGGCTTTGGTTTCTGGGATTAGGACGCCACGTCTGAGGGCTTCCTGCATCTGTAGCATGTTAATCCCTGTGCCGGGGCTGCTACGTGCCATGCGTTGTGGCGGAAAGGCGGTGAGGCGACATCCCTCAATCAAGCCGTGGAAGTCGCCAAAGGTCATATATGACCGGTCCAAATGCAACCTTCCTCGCAGAATGAAGGGGTGTGGTCGATAGAAGACTGGACCGCCATATCGAAATACGGCACGACCAGCAGGCAAAGCCTTGTCGCTGAAAACATGAGGTGTGTGATCACGGTTCAAAGAGAACTGTTGTAGCATTCCCCCTTCGCCGACGCGTTGGATGAGTGCTGGAAAAATGTGGGCGTCACCTCTCTCGGTGAAGATGATGTCGGGGTCCTGGGCGGTGATCCAGTCTTGAAGCATCATGGGTTCCGTGGTCTGCAGGGTATCCCCTTTGGAGCTGGATGCCGTGAAAAGGTCCTCCCCTTCCAGGCGGAGGTCCACGGTATTGAAGGGAGGGAGATCATAATCGAGGGCTAACCGGGAGTCGCAGGAGTCGATTCGGGTCACGCGAGTCCTCGATCCATCGGTGTGGACCTCAACCTGTTCGAAGGGGTAGCGCTGCTGCTCGAGATACCACAGCTGCGTTGCAGAGAGATCGCCGTTGAAGACGCGAAAACGGGGAACGGCGAGGGCTTTGAGTTCGCGGATGACACGGGGGAGTTGGGTGCAGGAGGAAACTGTAACGGCGAGAACCGGACGTCGCGGGCCCCGCAGCTGTAGCCGA
>JBHLNC010000139.1:0-5644 GCA_048937435.1 Promethearchaeota archaeon
GGAAATAGTGTCAAATCAAGTGAAAAGACTTTGGGTTTGGACTGCGCATGCATGCATTCATGGATAGGCGATGCGCGTGCGGCGTACTTCATGCCAATTCTTTCTTCTGAGTGTCATATGCCAACTGAGGAAGCCAACGCCGACATAAACGGCGACAACATAATTGACATGCGGGACATCGGCATTGCAGCCCGAAACTTTGGAAAACGCTGGTAGCCATGTACATTGCTTAAGCACTCTTGTATATGTGTGCGCGCGCAAACCCGTGTGTGAGTATAAGAATCTCTGAATGTGTGGAAAAATGTTTCATAAATTTAATAAGTACAGCAATTGTATATAGTTGTTCCAAGCGCGAGAGAGAAAGGAGGAAATTGAGTGAAGACAATGTATTTCTACATGATCATTGCAGCGTTGCTGGCACTGGTTCTTGCGTCCTCGATCCTACCAACGGCTAATGCTGGCAGCACTCAGTATAATGTAGATAGCGGGCCAGGCACGCCAAAAACAGTACTAAGTATAAAGCAGGATTGGTTCCCGATTGCAGATGGTCTCGAGTTCAATGCTTGGATTAGAGGAACTGCTAATTATAAGATAACTGGGTGGCGCATCACGATTAATGAATTTCCCACTGTGCTGTGCGGGCGCTCGGGAACAGATCAGGCCCTAGACATTAGTGCATATGGAAATAACATTCTATATGGACAGAAGGCTACTGGGTTGGTAGAATTGTGGGTAAATCCTTATCTCAATAGGATGGAGATCGTCAATGTTATATGGAGCAAGGGCGGGGTTGACCGCGTGAAAGCCATACCTGACCAGAGCTGGGCAGTAACACCGCCTACAGAAAAAGTCTATGTAAAGAACATAGATCCAGCAGACCGCTTCACGATTTACGATTTCAAATGGCATGTCAGTGCGACAAGCTATTCTGACCTTACATTAGTCCCATTTGATCAATCCATCCCAGGTACTTTCATCTTTGAACGCGACCAATTTCGATGGTTCGATACGCCATTTGGTGGGTTGACCGACAATGCTTACCTCTATTTTCACTACAAAATGCAAAATGCGACTGGCCAAGAAGTGGCGGAACTTTGGGCATCTCACAACATCGAAGCAGAGTATTCAGGAGTAGGGGGCACCATGATCACTGTTGATAAACTCAACCTATTGGGTCCTTACATAGGGTTGCTCTCAACAATGGTGGTTGCAGCGGTCGTAGTAACAATCTTCGCTAGAACCATCAAGCGGAGAAAGCACAAATAACAAAGAATTCCACTAGTTCTCCTTTTTTTTCTAGCGATTTAGAAGAAGGTGAAAGAAAGTGAAAGTATTAGCACACTCATATGATGGCAAAACAGATAGTCCTAGAACTAAAGGAAAAACAAGGATCATTGGTGTTATTGTCGCAAGTCTGCTGTTTAGTTCAGCTCTTCTACTACCATCAATCTTAAGGAGTGCTCAGGCCAGCCCAGGCATCGGATACTGGATTATTGTTGAAGGAGCTGCTTTTCACGACAAACAGGAATTCATAAAATATGGATGCATGCGGGTTTACGACATCCTTAGAGGTGTTGGCTATTCACTTGATAGAATCAGATATTTGGCTGCAGCCACTCAGTTCACATTTGAAGAGGCCCTTGTATGGGCAGAATCCAGAGTCACAACAGACGAACCATTATGGATTTACATGTTTGACCATGGAGGCGACAACATATTTGGCTTTCGAGGCGGAACAAGCATCACCTATACAGAAGCAAACACTTTACTCTATGAACACATCCCACTTGACGTGGACATAAACATTATCATCGCCGCTTGCCACAGCGGAAGCTCCATTCCAGAACTCACAAACGCTAGCGTACGCATATCTTCGTGCACATCAGATCAGGTTTCACAGTTATGCACATCCACTCCCATCCCAAACTGGGAAGCCTTCTCTGTTCCTTTTTGGGAGAAGATAAAGGAATATGAAACTGTGGTTGCTGCCTTCAATTATGCTTGCTGGCACATAAAAAACGTTCAGGAAATAGAAAGTCAAGATCCACAATTAGATGACAATGGAGATGGTGTTCCTCACACTGGGCCGTTACCAAATGGTGGAGACGGGTATGTGGCAAATGGTCTGCACATAGGATCTCACGCTTATTTATCGAGTATGTGTGAAGATAATGCTGATGCACCAAATACCGTTTATGCAAGCCACACAGAAATCATCTACCAAAATGAATTTGCAATTGGAGCTGATAACTTGGAGTTCAACGCTTGCATAACGGAATGGTGGACTGAACTTGTGGGCTATAGAGTGACAATCGCAACTGTTCCATACATGAACCTTGTATGCTCTCGTGTCACCACTAAGTGCCCAATGAATCCTTATGAAACATGTGCTGGAGTAAACGTATACGCTGAAACTGAGTCAGGTTATGTCTTGATTGGGACACCGTGTGAAATCAAAGTGGAGTTCTGGCTGAGCAATTTGAACGAGATTTATCTGCAGGATCTCTTTTGGAGCCGAGATCTTGCATTGCAGAAGGCCTTTCCCTATCACGGTTGGTCAGTCAATGAGAATACTATCGCAATTCATAATGCTGACAGCAATGACAGTGTCAAAATAACAGATTTCAGATACAATGTTTCTAACACATTGATGAGCTACCTTGCAGCAGCCTCTTACACACCGATAGTTGGCGAATTCTCTCTAGCTCCCTACCATAGCGAATACTTCACTGTCAACCTCGGAGGGCTTTCCAACGGATACATCTACTTCAACTACAAGATGGTTGACCTATCTACTGATGAGATAGCAGAGATTTGGGCAATTCACGAAATGCCCTCTCAATCTGGTGGAAGTGTTGGAGGCGTATTGTCTCCGGTCGACAAAGTGGCAATCTTGGCGCCCTATATTACGTTCATCGGGATTTTGGCTGTCATCCTCACCAGTGTTGTGTATGTCCGAAAACGTAGATCCCAAAATAATCGCAGACTGCGAAAATCATTTTGGTAGTGTAATCGGGAGCAAAAGCATGGAGACGATGAACAACAAGTGAAAGTTTTAACTCTATCCCGAACCCACATTTCTTTTTGGGTTCCAAAGCAAACACGCGCAAAACTTGACAACCACTTGATGAAGCCGCATCCACCAAAAATCAATGCTTGCGCATGAAGAATCTCTGAATGTGTGGAAAAATGTTTCATAAATTTAATAAGTAGACCAATCATACATAGTTGTTACAATCGAGATGTGAGCGTATATTTGGTGCTCGCAAAACGAAATTGTAGATAGGAGGGAGAAAGTTGAAAACAAGACTGAAGAGAAGTGTAGGCCTGGCGATTTTCTTGACGTTTTTCTTACCGTTTCTGTTGTCATCTCTCGCAATACATAACGTCTCTGCAGCTACAAGCATTTACAACCCAGGCTCTCCGTTGTGGGACGGTTATGTGCATTGGACTGTGAGATTTAACCAGCTGAACTACCATGATTATGCGGATAACCTCGAGTTTGACATAACTGTAGTCGAATACTTGGCAAACAGACCAACCATAATAGGCTGGAAGATTACTGTCAGTGACTTCATTTCTATTGGTGTTGACCAACCAAACCCGTATCTAATTGAAATCCAAGCTTTCAACGGATACGTCTATTATCAAGGAGCTGCCGAAGTTACAATTAGCCTTTGGTTAAGCGGGGAATCACGATGTGATAATCAGGTCAGACTGGAAAATATGCGTTGGAGCAAATTAACCGAACTTGCCGTTGCCATTCCCGATACTGCCTGGCTCGTGGACGGCGGCGATATTAGAATGAGCAATCCAAGTTCTACACATGGCTTCTATATTGAAGGTTTTGAATACCTTGTCACACGGTTGAACTACAATGTCACGCTTGCTCCATTCGATACAGCCATACCGGGAAGTTACACGTTGCTTCCAGGCACCGAAAAGATTTTCACCGTTTCACTTGGAGGACTCACATACGGCCATGTACTGTTCCACTATAGAATGCACAATATTTCAACCGGGCAAGTCATTTCAGAAGGATGGGGCGACCATGGTTTTGGGACACCTCGGACTGGTGGAATACAGATTCCATTGAACATGCTTGATTTATTGGCTCCTTACGTCGCTTTAGCTGTAGCAGCTGTTATCGTGACAGTTGGCGCAGTGTATGCGAGGAAACGGTGGTTCGGCAAGATAATTGTTCCAAAACCCTGAAAACTATAGAGAACAGAAACCTCAATTCCCCATTTTCTGTGTCGTACGATATTTCAAACAGCAAAGTTAATGGTGTCGCAATGTGAAAGTAAAGAAAAGATCTAGCGGGATAGGGAAGAAGATTCGCGGGCGAAGAAAAAATGAGTCGCGAATAGGCTTCGCAATAATTGCCATTATCTTGGCGATTTTGGTCATCATTTCAGTTTTGGCAGTCAATTCGATAGTGAATCAATGGTTAGAAGATCAAGCAGCAAGCGTCGACTCAGAACCTAAAGCTGCCATAGTCGACCAGTTGAGCCTTACATATGGAAACCAAGCTTTCATCGAAAACGCTACAGCCACTCTGGAAAAGGCAGGATATGGCGTGGACTATTACTCAAGTAACAGCGTCACCGTGGAATTCTATAGAAACCTGCCACGGCGCCAATACAATATACTGATTCTCAGAACTCATTCTGCAGCCGTGGCCGTTGATGAAACAGGACTTTTGGAAACGCCAGTATTTCTCTTCACTTGCGAACACTACTCAACAACCCGATACGTGTGGGAACAACTAAACGATCGGATCGTAGCGGGCATGCTTGATACGCCTCAGACTTCACACTACTTTGGAGTAACCCCAAAATTCGTCGCTTCAAGCATGAATGGCAGATTCCGTGGCACGACTGTAATTATGATGGGGTGTGAGGGATTAGACAACGTTGAAATGGCAGAGGCATTTGTTCAAAAAGGGGCCAAAGCATACGTAGGCTGGATTGGATCAGTATCCGCCTATCACACGGACATGGCAACTACACATTTGCTCCAGCATCTTCTAATCGAAAACCGAACGTTAGGACAAGCAGTCGACGCCACAATGGAAAATGTTGGACCAGACCCTGAATACAATGCTTTTTTGGAATACTATCCGCTTGAATCTGGGAGTCAGATAATCAGGAATATCATGAATACTTGGGGCGTCGTTATTGGCGATTTCCCGATGTGCGCGCTTTGTCAATTTCAAAAATCCCACAAAGGCTCTTTCGATTCAGCGAAAACTGGAGTCGCGCACGGTCTTTAGCCTTTAGGTTATTTGATGCTTTTCACCTTCTCGCAGGGGCAGAACCTTGGTAGGTGAGTTAGCCTACACTTTTTTCTAAACTCTTTAGGGTCTGTGTCCCAGCGATGCATGGGTATAGCGGCTCCGAGCTTGATGGCTATTCGGGCTTGCGCGCGCGGATGAGGAACGTGGCTTCATATAACTCCATGAGTTCTAGGATGAAGAAGGCATAGTCTTCAACGTTTCCGGCAATTACAGCTTCTCCATCCCTAAACCTGTGCAGGAGTCTTCCTCCTGGTGTCTTCAAGTTTTCGAGTATGAACTCGGCCACTTTTTGCGCGCGCATGCGCAAGTTGTCGATGGTTAGATTCGTCGGCGTGTGCTTGATAT
>JBHLNC010000140.1:0-5637 GCA_048937435.1 Promethearchaeota archaeon
AAGGGTTGATCTGCGTGAACCCGTTGAACTCCAAACGGGGCATTCATCAACACCGTATCTGCCTGGGCTGTGATTGCTTTGATATCTTGTGCGACGAACTCAATGCGTTCTTTCACACCAAGTTGCACTGCGTTTTGTTCTGCGACATTTAATACTTTCGAATCAATGTCGATGCCAACGACATGACGGGCTCCGAGTAGCGCGGCGCCAATCGCGAGACGTCCAGGTCCACATCCCAAATCATACACGAGTTGATTTTCGATATCTCCATAGGTTGCTGCTGTAAAGAGCATCGTCGCAGCTACGATATCCGAGATTTGATACTGCTCACTACTCGGGCAAGGTTCAGGAAAACTACGTATCTGACTGAGTAAGATTTCCAAGCGTTTCCGTGGCAGTCGTACTGACATAAAAGCGAACGCCCTCTACCTTTTTTAGACCCATTGTATTGTTATCACTTAATTGCATCGAGGATTCATAACATATAATTCTCGCATGAATGGAGGCATCCAAACAGTGTCAAATCCTTATGAAATCAGAGAAATCCGGGCAATGGAAATTTTAGACAGTCGTGGAAATCCAACAGTTCAAGCCGAGGTGCTTACCATGGAGGGGTATGGAAGAGCCATGGTTCCCTCCGGTGCTTCAAAGGGTAAATTTGAAGCAGCTGAGCTGCGTGATGAAGACCCGCAACGCTACCATGGTCGCGGTGTCCTAAAAGCCGTGGATAACATTCTCAACATTATCACACCAGCTCTGATTGGGATGGACGCTCGGGAACAGAAAACAATAGATAATAAGCTACGCGAATTGGATGGGACACCAAATAAAAGTCGATTAGGCGCAAATGCCATTTTAGGCATTTCGTTAGCTGTGGCGAAGGCAGCATCAGATACGAGCATTCTGCATCTTTTCGAATACTTAGCCAAACGGGATGAGTACATATTACCTGTTCCTATGATGAACATCATCAATGGCGGAGTCCATGCAGGAAATGAATTGGCAATGCAAGAATTCATGATTATGCCTCTGGGGTTTGACAGCTTCAACAAGGCCCTTCGTGCTGGAGTACAAATATATCATGCCCTTGGAAGGGTGCTCCTTCAGAAATATGGTATATCAGGAAAGAATCTCGGTGATGAAGGGGGATTTGCTCCACCAATGCTTAAAACCCGTGAGGCGTTAAACGCCATCGAGGCTGCTATTGAACAGGAAGGGTACAAGCCAGGAAAAGAGATTGCATTAGCATTGGATGCCGCTGCAAACGAATTTCATGCAAAAGGAAAATACTCCATTGATGGGCGAGAATTACCACCAGAAGAATTGCATGAATACTATCGTGTCCTCTGTGATGAATATCCAATCATTTCTATTGAAGATCCTTTTGAAGAGAACGATTACGAAAGCTTCACAGCATTAACTCAGGCACTGGGAAAATCGATTCAAATCGTTGGCGACGACATCTTCGTTTCGAATATCGAACGGTTACAGAAGGGCATTGAAATGGGGGCTGCCAACTCACTATTACTCAAGGTAAATCAGATTGGGACACTCACTGAAGCAATGGAAGCGGCACGCCTTGCGGGATCTAATGGATATACTGTTGTTGTAAGCCATCGAAGTGGGGAAACCGAAAACACGTTTATTGCTGACCTCTCAGTGGCCCTGTCCTGTGGTCAAATTAAGATTGGTGCACCTGCACGAGGTGAACGAACAGCAAAATACAATCGTCTCACCAAAATAACGAATGATTTGGGACCAAAAGGACACTATGCTGGTACACAATTTCGGAAGTATAGGGTCAGCTAACACCCTTTCAAAAACTGAGGGACTGACTAAAAACCAATTTTCTTACGTAATTCTTCAGGTGCTTTATCGAGACTAATTGTGCAGGGTGTAGGAATCTTCATGGATGCCCGGCGAAGGGCGCTCTTGGCAATATCAAGGTGCGGGTAATTTACTTCCAAGGTTAGTATCGGTTGACCGGGTTTTACGCGTGCGGCTAAGGCAAAGGGCTTTCCGAAGGAGCGACGCATGCCTTCTTGAATACGGTCGGCCCCTGCAACGGCCATCATCTTCTTTTCGCGGAGAATTTGATGTGGATAGGGACGAATCCATAAAAAGTAATTTTCTACTCCCAGTTGTTTGGTCAGATAACGATTGGCCGAAACTCGCATCGCCTCTAAGGCGCTGTGACGAATTTGCACAGCTTCTTTAGCCAATAGGCTAATTGTCAATTGGAAATTTTTGTTCCGCTTTTTACCCATTCGCCATAAGACGACTTTGTTAACTGGCATCCGCTTTACATACTCTTTGCGTGTATACGCTGGTCGTTTAATGTGTCTATAGCAGTGTCCTGGTCTAACAGGCATTTTGAATAATCGCCTCTGGGTTTCAGGGTAGAGAGTAGTGCAAATCTCGGGGTCTTATTAATCTTACGCGCTGACAGGCTTGGAATCTTACGAAAATTAGGATGTGAAGATCTGGATTACATCTTGATCTTCTAACATGAATGTGAATCCAACTTTCTTCTTCATCTGTCCTGTGTGCATTCGATAGACAATGGCATACCGGAAGTTTTTGTGGAAATCACTATGAAGGCGTTTCGCTAAGTCCTCCACAGTGGATTCTTGGGGTAAAATCAAGGGTTTTTCACCAATTTCACCAGAACTTTTTCGAGTGAAAATTCGCATCACTCCGAGCCCTTCAAAGATTCCTGCACCGGCAATTCTAATCTCCTTATCCTTTTCCACGGAAACAGGATAGATTTGAAACATCTTTCCATATTCTGCCTGTAGTGTTTTGAAATTCTGAGAACTGGCTGGCAAATCACCCTTAGTACCAATAACGATTGCAGGGGTGTATTGTGTTCGACTATCGAGAACCTCAATGAAATCCTCCAAAGTGGCAGGACCGCGAAATTGCAGAGAACAATTATGGATTCGCCGTTGACGAAGGAGTTGCCGAATAAGTTCTGGATCCTCTTGGAAGTTAGTGACTCCAATAATATGAATTCCACCACTCCCGGTCTTTGCAAAACGAATGGGTGGCGGATCTTTGTTGAGTTTAATTCGAGCTTTTTCTAAAGTGTTCACCAAGAACTCTAATTGGGGTATGGGAGGTTTAGAAAGATCGATAACTAGTACAACAAGATCGGCGTTTCGAACGCCTCCCAATATTTGGCGACCTACACTGCTGTCATCCATTCCCTCAAATAGTGCAGGCATCTCGATGATTTGAATATCCGTTCCGCCATATTTGAAAACGCCCGGTTCAGGCAATTGGGTAGTAAATTCATAATCGCCAATTTTTGCTTTTGCGCCCGTTAACCGATTGAGAAGAGCGCTTTTCCCTGAGCTGGTTAACCCTACTAATACCACTTGTCCTGCGCCTTCTTTGGCTAGGGAGTAAGTTGGTCCTCCCTTGGCCATTTTTCGTCGTGCGCGACGCTCTTCCTGTTCTTGGCGGAGGACTGTTAGTCGATGGCGGTAATGTGCGACCATTTTTTCTGAGGATTTATGTTTGGGGATTAGTGATATGAATTTTTCAAGCTTCGCTATTCGATCTTCTAGGATGGTTGCCTCTTCATAGGCATGCATCGCCGCCTTTGCTTCAGCAGTTAAGTTTACTGGCAAGGAACCACCCGCTTTTCATTCAGCATCAATGGCTTCTAAAGCATTTTGTTCAATTAGGGCTGTTGTATCGGGTTACGTGCTAAGAATAATAGTAAACGCTCAAAGAAAAATGCCTTCTCTTCTTTCACTTGGACGGAGTGGAATTGTTGCTTCAGCAGGGTTTGAATGTGTTCTGGTTCGGAGAGTGAAGATTGAATTAATAGTAATCTTCCATCTGCATGAAGGTAGCGTGAACAGTTAGCAATGAATTTGGCAGTGATTTCATAACCTTTCTCACCACCAGACCATGCCGGGTCAAAAGCTGGGTCGTCCTTTGTGCTGGGAAGATATGGTGGGTTAAAGGTCAACAAAGAGAATTTTTCATTTGGGCGAATCGGGTCGAAGAGATTTCCTTGGCGTATATCGACCAAGGAGTTAAGGTTATGAAGCGCTACATTCTTCTTTGCGTTTTGAACCGCAAGGTCAGATTGATCGGTAGCAACCACTTGTGCCCCTGTTTTTGCGGCAACAATGGCTACTAGCCCACAACCAGTGCCTACTTCTAGCATTATGTCACCAGGAGATATACCCAGATTCGCACACAGCATGAACGTGTCTTCAGCTGGTTCATAGACTCCGTCATCTACAACGACCCAGATATCTTCATAAAACGCTGCTGACGGACTCATTCCTGTCGTTCCTCATAGATGATGTTAGAAATCTCTGCTATCTTGTCTGGTTCCAGCTCTTCTACTCGTTGACCTAGCCATGGAATTTTTTCCTGCAATTGTTGAAAATCATGTTGACCTAAGAAGGATTTCAAAGGTGTTCGAATCTTCTTTCTTCGCTGATTAAAAAGTAGGGTCGTGATTTGTCCAAACAGACTCGCATCTTTTACTGTGAATGTAGGCTGTGAACATCGGTGAATTCGAACGAGTGCAGATGATACTTCTGGAGGTGGGTAGAACGATTCGGGGGTAACCACCTCCAACAATTCTACTGCTGCATAATACGCTGCCATCACAGTGAGTCTTCCATATTGTTTCGATCCTGGTGTTGCTGTCAGCCGTTCGCCAAATTCCCTTTGAAGCATTAAAACAGCCATAGGGATAGTTGACTCAAAGAATTTGAATAACACCGGTGAGGAAATGTTGTATGGAAGATTGGCGATGAGTTTATCACTTTGAGGCCATTCGATTTTCACAGCATCGCCTTGAATTACCTGAATGTGTTGGTTTGATTTTAGTTCCTGAGAAAGAATTTGAGAAAGCTTCACATCTTTTTCGATTGTGTAAACCTGCTGCACGTGATCGGCTAATGCTTGTGTCAATGTTCCGTTTCCGGTTCCTATTTCGAGTATTCGATCATCCAGGGAGAGGTCGGCTGTTTCAATGATGCGTTCAAGTACCCTTTCGTTAATGAGGAAATGTTGACCTAGCCGTTTCGACACTCGGACATTATGTGTCTTCAGCCACTGTTGGGTCCGGGTGAGAAGTGTTCCCGGGGTCATCTTTCATACAATCCTGGGCATGCATTGAGTTCTTTCTCTGAATGCTTCTTGGATCTAGTCAACCAAAAAAGAGCAGTGTTGAGGCTATTAAGGCTCCGATTAACTTCGACCTTGTTCCTTTTCTGCTGCAGGTTTTCGGGTGAAGAGGTTGTATTTGTCTTCACCACCCAATTCCACAAGGATACGCTTCACGATGAGTTCCTTGGGATTGCGGATTTGGGTTCTATCTGCTACATCTTGGAAGCTGGTGAAAGGTGCTTTACGGCGTTCCTCTAATAGATCCCACATGAGTTTCTTTCCAATACCTGGGAGAAGTTCAAGGCTATGCATTCGGGTTGTTAGCGGTCGAGCGTTGTTGAAGAAGTCTACGAACCGTTGTTCCGATCTTTCTACAAGCTTTTCAATTACAAAGGGGAGCTCACTTCGAGATGATGCGGTTAACACATCGAAGGTGATGCGGCGTTTCACGTGGTCAATTTTGTCGCGTCGATCACGTCCAATGAAGATAGATTC
>JBHLNC010000141.1:0-5617 GCA_048937435.1 Promethearchaeota archaeon
TGCTCCACTTCGAACCAAAGTCATATAGACCCGCGCTTCATAACTACTCAGGCCAAGGTTTCTAAGAGCCCGCATAGTTCCTTCGTCCATTCGTTCGCTCATATCAACACCACTTCGAACGCACATAACAATCGAAAAAATCTTTTTGGTTACCATGTGAATGTATTAACAGGGTGACATTATGAGAAATATCCGACAACCTTCAGCCTTTGGGTTCTATCCACCTGATAAAACTTCGCTAGAAAACGCGATCAGGGAGGCTTTTTCTGATCCACATGGTGCTGGAGAAATCTCTTCGGTGAGTTCTGAAAGACATAAAAGGGTCATTGCGGGTGTGGCTCCCCATGCAGGCTTCGTTTATTCGGGACCTATAGCCTCTCATCTCTACAACGCTCTCGCACGGGATGGGTTCCCTGAAACTTTCATACTTATTGGTCCCAAACACGGGTACATGCGCATTCAAGGCGCGGCCGTAATGGCTGAAGGAATGTGGGAAACCCCACTCGGAAAATGTTCCATCGACAATTCGCTAGCAACATCTCTACTCAAAGAAAGTGAAAAATCTGGAACTAATTGCATCACAGCTAGTTCAGAGGCTCATGTGGATGAGCATTCATTAGAAGTCCAATTACCATTTCTACAATTCTTTGCAGGTAAGCAAACCTTCCAAATCTTACCCCTAGTGATATCTTCACCTAATTATTCAATCTGTGAAAAAGTTGGACACATTATCGCACAATCAATTCATCAAAACAGACGTGATGTAACCATAATTGCTAGTACAGACTTTACACATTATGGAAAATATTTCTACAATTATGCACCAGTTGGAAGCGGGCCTGTTGACAAAGTAGTAAAATGGGTTCATGATACTGATGGCGATCTTATTCATAAAATAGAACAATTAGACGGAAATGCGTTATTAGAAACCGTTGTAAATGAGCGCCGAACAATGTGTGGTGCAAGTGCGGTGGCTGCTACGATAGTTGCCGCACACCAACTAGGGGCTGAAAAAGGTCAATTACTCAAGTACGCAACAAGTTATGATGTTCGAGGTAGCTCAGAAGCAATAGTAGGATATGCATCGATTGCTCTTCAACGCTAATCAGTTATTGTCATTTTTTGAACTGCCATTCCCTTTTTGAAGGCCATGATATTCATCTCATGGTAGCGCGTTGGTATTACATCCTTTATTGCTTCAATAATTGAGCTTTCCTTCATGGGGATAAGGTCCAAATCAAATGCCGCACCAACCAACACGGTATTCATAGTCATTATTCCTCCAGCTTGTCGGGCCATACGTTCTGCATTAAACGTGACGACTCTTGCGAATTTACTTAATGCGTCAAAAATCTCATCCACAGTTGGATATTCGGATCGACCTAACATCACTGCGGTCGGTGTAATCTTATATTCACCAACGATTATCGTCCCGTTTGGTGAAATGAGATTGGCTTGTCGAAGAGCTTCAACGGGTTCTATGCTTAACAGTAAATCCGCTTCTCCAATTGGGATAATCGGACCATAAACGGATTCTCCAATTCGAATCGCACAATTCACAATTCCCCCACGTTGTGCCATTCCATGAATTTCTCCCATCCTGACTTTTTTTCCTTCAATGAGTGCTGCGGTTGCTAACACTCGTGCTGCAGTTAAGACACCGGATCCGCCGACACCAGTGAACATGATATTATGGGTTTTCATTGGACTCTACCTCTTGAATTGCTTTGTAAGGGCAAATTTGTGCACAAACTCCACATCCTGAGCAAAGGGTTAAATCAATTGATGCATGCTCTCCTTCCCAAATGGTCGCTGCACAGCCCAATTTATCTGTACAAACCCTGCAACCTTGGCATACCTCAGGATCAACCTGATAAGGAATAAGGGGCTCCTTTTCACGCCGTTTTCTAGCTCTTTCTATCAGAGCACATGGACTTTTAGAAATCACGACGGCAGGGCCATCAAAAGCTACAGCTTCCCGGATTGTTCGAATTGATTCTTTGACCTGAAGAGGATCAATAGTTTTGATATAGGGAACACCGATACCTCGAGCCACTTCCTCAATGCTTATGGGTTTCCCTTCAACACCCATTCCTGTAATTCCAGTTCCTGGATGTGGTTGATGCCCGGTCATTGCGGTTGTTTCATTATCAACTACAATGATTTTGACAGGGTGTTGATTGTAGACTGCATTCACTAAACCGGTTATTCCTGAGTGAAAGAATGTGGAATCTCCAATGGCTCCAATGATTGGTTTATCAAGAATTGCTGATAGCCCGCAAGCTGTCCCAATACTTGACCCCATACAGAGTAACAAATCTGCTAATTCGAGGGGAGGTTGAATTGCTAAAGTGTAACAACCAATGTCTGTTGGGTAAATTCCCTTTCGACCAGTTGCAGTTGCAACTTCGTAAAACGTTGCTCGATGTGGGCATCCAGAACAAAGGATTGGAGGTCGAGGTGGTAATTCGAACGGAGGTTCGGTTAGTTTCTCATCGATTTTGGTAAAAGGTGCAGGTACTTCTCTATCTAAAGCTCGGGCTATTCCCTCAGTAACTTTACGTGGGTTTAGTTCATCAACTTCTGAGAAATATTCCTGACTTTTTCCTAAAATCGGTGTAATGATTCCCGCTTCTTGAGCATAAGCTCTGGCATGATATTCAAGGTAGGGCTTTAACTCTTCAACGATGACGACTTTTTCTTTTGATGCAATGAACTTTTGAATTTTCTTCTTTGGAAGAGGATAGCTCATACCAATCTTTAAGACCGCAGCCTTTATCTTCAGTGCCTCGATTGTTTCCATTACATAGTTAAAACTAACACCAGATGTTATGATACCGATTTTCCCTTTTCCATGAATCTGGTTCCATTCACTTTTTTCTGATATTACAGTGGCTTGTTTAATTTTTTCAACTAAGATAGGGTGACGTTTTCGTGCTACTGCTGGAATAGTAACAAATCGGAAAGGATCTCTCTCAAAATTTGGGTTATTTCGGGGTGGTCGGATGGGACCAAGTTCAACATCAGCACGTGTATGACTTACTCGGGTTGTCACACGCAGTAAAATTGGCTGTTCAAGATCCTCTGAAAGCTCAAAGGCTGCTACGGTCATATCCTTGGCTTCTTGAGGGTCTGCGGGCTCAAGCATAATTGTATCACCAAGTAAAGCAAATAAACGGTTATCTTGTTCGTTTTGAGAACTCCAACAACCTGGATCATCTGCTGACACAATGATCATACCGCCACGCACACCAATGTAATTTAAAGTCATGAATGCATCTGAGGCTACATTCAGGCCAACATGCTTCATAGCGACAAGAGATCTTGCGTTTGCTACAGCTGCCGCACCAGCCACTTCCATTGCCACTTTCTCATTCGTACAATATTCGAAGTAGAACTTGCCAATTTTAGCAGCTTGAAATAAACTATCACCAATCTCAGATGCTGGTGTACCTGGATAAGTTGAAGCTAATTCTAATCCGGCTTCGATTGCCCCACGAGCAATAGCTTCATTTCCGAGAAGCAGGTAGCGCGTGCCTGGGGCATCTTTTGTGAGAATCTCAGCGATCTCCATTAAACTCACCGTTTTTCCAAACGGTTTAAACGGAGTTACAATACACTATTTTACAGTTTGTAATTTTTAGGAAAGGTGAAATCAGTGGGCGAGTGGCGACTTACGATCAAAACCTCAGAGCGGGTTCTAACCGACGTTCTCGATAAAACTGGGGCATTAATGATTCGACCAAGGTACATAAATCAATTGAAAGATATTTCCCAAACACAGAAAGTCCAATTTAAGGTAAAATCCCCGGAGGGGGTGAATAAACTCCCTTCCAGTTTTGTCGTCGTTGAAATGGATTATTCCGATAATCAAGTGAAGCAAGTGACTGGTTTATTTGAATATGCATACGGGGCACTAAGGTTAGTAGCCGTAGATAATGAAAAACTGGCTGAAGAAAGTGGAGATGAAATAGTCGCTTTCTTTGAGGCACCATTGCAAAAGAAGACTAGAACCAATATTCGTGTCTATGAAGCATGATCTGCTTCTTAGTTTGACTCCTTTTCATCTATGGAATGAAAGGCTGAACCGCTTTCTTTAGAATCCATAGTGCTTGTTTTCCAATTACTGCACTTCCTTGGTTTGAGACACTAATTGGCGTTAGTTTTGGTGAAAGCGTGTTATTGGCTAGAAAGTGTTGAATAGCATTTTCTGCATTGTTGAAGATCCGTTGGATTTCAACACGGTATCGACCGTTTTGCAAGTAAGCGTTAGGGTGCTTTTTGGAAAATTTATCAACCTCATCAGGAAAATCAGAGGGAGGACCTAGTCGCGTGTAGGAGTTACTAATCTCCTTTTTTTCTACATAAAGTGCTATAACAAACACAGGAGCTTCAAAAACTTCTTCAAACACTACAGATCCAAATCGGGGTTCGCCGGTGGCTTCACGACTCAAGAATTTTTGTAACTTAGTAAAATATCGATAGAGTTTATCCCGAGTCTTGGTATAATGCCATCCTGTTTCATCCTGAAACTCAATGACAAAATAATTATTACTCTTAATTTTGAGTTCGTCTGAAGTTAAAACCGGAATTGGTTCCATATTAAAAAACGTAAGTGAGGGCTTGCGCAATAACTGACATGCGTTATGTTGAGCGAAGCGGTAAGCACGTTCAGAGATACTTGATGCGATATTTCGATTGGGATCAGTGGGATCGGTAATAATCAGTTTTTCTCTTCGAAATTTTTGTAGGAGTTCATCTGAGGGGCGGGAAAAATAATCAAGTGGTTTGGGTGGGGATTGAGTAAGAAATTCAAAAATAGAATCTAGACTCTGATTGTGATAAACTATCATTTCTGTGCTAAAGCCTGTGAATCCACTTCTTCCAACAGGACTGGTATCTCCATATACATATACAGAATGAAAGAAAGCTTTCAAAATCCGGACATCATCTCGTTGTCTTTTTGATAACTGAGAATCAACAAATTGACTATGATGCGGGGTACGATCAACCGCCGTTATTGGTCCGGTTTTGAAAATATACTCCGGAGATAGGTCAAATCCAAAAATGATGTCTACTTTATAATTCTCAAGTGTAGCTGAAACGTAGGGATGTTCAGCATATTTCACTTGCCAAGAAGAGCACCCTGCTTCTTTAATCGCTTCAACTGCGATTTCTTCTACCAACTGTTTGAAGAGTTTACGAAGTTTCGGTTTCGATGGTTTTTCTTTATCAATTGGTTTTGGTAGTATCGACGTAGGCAACCCTATGAATATGTCCAACTCTCGCCAATTTCGTAGCTGAGTTTGTTTGCGCCCCGATGACCCTTCTAGGTTGATAAATGAGACTTCTACTTTCTTTTTCTCGGAAACTTGTTGGATTACCTCTTTAATGTGGTTAAAGATCTGGAAGCCTTCTTCAATTTCGGCTTGTGTTGGACGAATTTGATTGAGAATGGGATTCCGAATTTTACGTAACGCAGACATCAATTGATTTCTGGGCGACTATGCTTTTAAGTCATAAAGCATAAGCCCTAGTTTGAGGGAGCCCGAACTCCTATGTTGGATGAAGTGGATTTACAAATTCTCCAAGTCTTGCAATCAAATTCTCGAATCTC
>JBHLNC010000142.1:0-5596 GCA_048937435.1 Promethearchaeota archaeon
TTGGCTCTCAATAGTAGTCCCCGAAAAGACCGTGGTGGAACCGCTTTAATCCTCAATATGTTCCTGGAAGGTGCACAGGAGGCAGGAGCAGAAGTAGAGCTGGTCTATGTTGATGACTTGAAAGTGAATTCCTGTCTGGGCTGTTTCACCTGCTGGGTAAAAACACCTGGACAATGTGTTCACAAGGATGACATGGCAGATCTTTTAACAAAACACCAAACTGCAGATGTACTAATTCTAGCCACACCAGTCTTCGTTGACGGTATGACGAGTACATTGAAGGCGGTCCTGGATCGGTCGATTCCATTAGTGCAACCTTTCTTTGAGGTACGTGATGAACATTGCCGTCACCCACCTTTAGGTGATCGAAAAATCAACAAGGTTGTCCTTGTATCAGTTTCAGGTTTTACAGAATTAGACAATTTCGATCCATTGGTTGCACATATCAAAGCGTACTGTAAGAATTTAAATAGTGAATTCGTTGGTGCAATTCTTCGTCCTATGGGTGCCCAGCTCCAAGTGTTCAAACAAATGGGAATCGAAGTTGACGAAATCATCGAGGCCATCAAACAAGCCGGCAAAGAACTCGTTGAAGCAGGCACCATTAAATCAGACACCCAAAACACCATAAGCCGAGAAATCGTGCCCCGTGATGAATACGTCAAAGCCATCAATGCCAGTTTTCAACGGCAACTAGATGCAATAAAATGAAGGTGTAAAGGGGAAGTATAATGCTAAATCAAATTTCTGTAGACCAAGTTTTTAATACCATCGAAAAAAAGGAGGAACGAATCGCGAAGCTACTCAGTGAATTAATTCAAGTCCCCACAGTTGTTCCACCAGGTAACAACTACGAGGAATTCGTTGATTTGGTAGAGCCCATCTTCAGAGAACTAGGATTCAAGACTGAACGTGTTATGATCCCAGAAGAATTTACTAAAACCATTCCCTATCCAATAGAAGGTCCACGGGTGAATCTAGTTGCTTCCCGAGATTATGGACAAAAAGAAGATGTCACCATTTACGCCCACATGGATGTTGTCCCTATTGATGAACCCTGGACCATGGATCCCTTTGCAGGAATCATCAAAGAAGGCATAGTCTTTGGCCGCGGCGCCCTTGACATGAAATCGGGCATAGCATCTATGATTACCGCTATCGAAGTCCTCAATGAGCTCAACCTCACCCCCAACTTCAACATCATCTGTACCTTATGCACCGATGAAGAACTTGGCGTGTACCCCGGCATCTACCACCTCGCAAAACACGGCTATGTCAAAGGCCATCTAATCAATACCGAACTCGGTGCTCAGCTCCCCCTCCTTATTGCTGCCGCAGCCGGCGTGTTTAATGTTTCAATTCGAACCAAGGGTCGAAGCGCTCATTCAGGAATGAACTTCATGGGCATCAACGCCATCGAAGAAATGGTTCCTATTATGAATGAACTCCTCAAACTCAAAACGGAAGTGGAAGCCCGTGAATCGGAAATCCCAACAGTCCCAGCTTTCAAAACACTTGGTGGACCTTCAGTTCAAATGACCCCGATGTTTAACCTAGACATCATTCGGGGAGGAACCAAAGCCAATATTGTTCCGTCAGAATGTGAACTCGTCATTAATCGACGATACATTCCTGAAGAAACCTTTGACGAAGCCCTCAAAGAAATTGAAGAAGCAGTCAAACGAGGACAAGAAAAAAGCAAAGCCCTAAGCGTTGAAATCAAAACCGACCACGACGCCCCACCCTTTAAAACGAATCTCAAAAGCCCATACCTTAGAAAAATCGCAAAGTCACTCAAAACGGTCCACGGCTTCAAAGACTCCGACATCATATATGCTGGAATATCAGGATCCACGGATATGGGCTATGTATACGAAGTAATAGACTCCATTGACATAATTGGCATCGGTGCGGCTACCCTGAATATCGAGCAAGTTCATGGTGTCGATGAAAGTGTCCCAATCAGTGCACTACTCAATATGACAAAACAACTTGTCCATTATCTGGCGTTTTAATCGCTTCAAAAATTCCTTTATTTTTCATTAGAAGCACCATCTTTCCTCTTTCTCCGAATAGGTGGGAAAAAGCGTCCTGTATGGTGCATATATTCTTGATATTCTTCACCGAATTGATCAATCATCATCTGTTCTTCGACACTCATCCTAGAAGCTATAACAATCAATCCCAACAGGATGATGACCAACGCAATTAGATTGATAGTAATAAGTAACAAACCGAGATTGAAAATAAAATATACCAAATACATAGGATGCCGGATATACTTGTATGGACCACTGGTTACGAGAGTATGACCTTCTTTAATTTCTAAGGTTCCAGAGACTTGTCGACCAAGATGAATGCCCACCCAAGTAATCGCGAAAATCATGAGGATACACATTATCACACCAAACCACCGCATCCAACTCGGGATTATAAGTTGCATTAACGGATGTAGCAGGAAAGGCGTAAGACTCCAAACCAATACAAACACAATCATGGCATAGACCAGTAAGATTCGCAAAATTACCAAAAGCCTGCTTTCGTATTTGACTTGGTCCGCCCAACGTTCCTTGCGAGTTCGCTTCTGACCAATAGGTGTGGCTTTACTACCATAATATCCACGAATTCCCATGAATAGAAGAAATAGGATGAGGAGTCCGTATCGAAATATGACTTCTTCAATCATGGTATGCACTACATCCCAGTTAAGATTACAAAAGTAGATACTAACATAAAAGCAGCTTCATTTGTATCAGAAGGACGGGATGCCTAGCAGTTACTGTGATACAGAAAACAACTTAAAGCCCACAACAACAAAGCTCAATGGCATTTGAGGTTCAGGATGGAATTCCATGAAACGTAAACCAATTCGAGCTTACCGTGGTTCCCAATTACACTGTAAGAATTGGCAAATCGAAGCCATCCTTCGCATGTTACAAAATAATTTGGATCCAGATGTTGCGAAGGATTGGGAGCACCTAATCGTCTACGGGGGGACAGGACAGGCAGCTAGAGATTGGGAATGTTTTGACAAAATTGTAGAGACTCTGCTTGAATTGGAGCCTGATGAGACAATGCTCATCCAATCAGGAAAACCCGTCGCAGTGTTTAAAACACACACGGATGCACCTCGAGCAATTATCGCTAATTCTTTGATTGTACCGTTTTGGGCCACAGAAGAGAATTTCCACAAACTCTACAAACAAGGATTGACCATGTTTGGGCAGATGACCGCAGGGTCATGGATTTACGTCGCTACCCAGGGTATCCTTCAGGGGACATTCGAAACTTTTGCTGCAGTGGCGGACCGACATTTTGGTGGCACGCTGAAAGGTAAATTGTCATTAACTGGAGGTGTAGGGGCCATGGGTGGTGCCCAACCTCTTGCGGTTACATTCAATGAAGGCGTTGTCATCGCGGTCGATGTCGACGAAGCAGCTATCGATAAACGCATGCGAGCAGGTTACTGCGAACTCAAAACTGATGATTTGGATGAAGCCTTGCAACTCGCAGAGGAAGCCCTGGAAAAAGAAAACCCCCGTTCGATTGGATTAGTTGGTAACACTGCGGAGACTCATCCTGAAATAGTTCGTCGGGGCGTCAAGGTTGACGTCGTAACAGATCAGACAGCGGCACATGACCCCCTAACTGGTTACTATCCCAAGGGATTTAGTAAGGAAGACGCTGATCGACTTCGAGAGAAAGACCCAGAAGACTATATTCGTCATTCCAAAGATTCGATGCTCCATCACATGAAAGCGATTCTCGACCTTCAAGAACAAGGGACCATTGCTTTTGATTACGGAAACAATTTACGACAACACACAAGTAAGATCTCTTGGGATGAGAAAAAGAACCGATGGAAATACCCTGGATTCGTAGAAGCGTTTATTCGCCCGCTCTTCTGTGAGGGACGCGGACCCTTCCGCTGGGTAGCCCTTTCCGGTGAACCAGAAGACATCTACCGAACCGACGATTTAGTGCTCGAACTTTTTCCAGAAAACCACATCTTGAAACGGTGGATCAAACTTGCCCATGAAAAAGTGCAGTTCGAAGGTTTACCCGCTCGAGTAGGCTGGCTGGGTTATGGTGAACGGGCACAGTTTGGAAAAGCCCTCAACGACCTGGTTGCGAGGGGAGAACTAAAAGCCCCCATCGTTATTGGTCGTGACCACCTTGATGCCGGTTCGGTAGCCTCCCCCAACCGGGAATCGGAGAATATGCGTGATGGAAGTGATGCCATCGCTGACTGGCCCGTATTGAACGTGCTCATCAACGCCGCAGCAGGAGCAACTTGGGTTTCACTTCACCAAGGGGGAGGCGTGGGCATTCCCTACGCCATCTCAGCAGGCCAAGTATCGGTAGCTGATGGAACACCCGAAGCTGAACGGCGGCTCCTCCGTGTGTTAACCACCGACCCAGGGATGGGTGTTGTGCGTCACGTTGATGCGGGATATCCGGAAGCAATTGAATTCGCGAAAAAGAGTGATATCAGAATCCCGTTTCTTAAGGACTAGACAAAGGTGAAATCAAGAATGGACCGAATTGTTGAATGCATTCCAAACTTTAGCGTAGGTTCAGATAGTAAGACGATTGATGCCATTGTTGATGCCGTTCGTCAAACGAAAGGTGTTCACCTTCTCGATTATGAACATGACACTGCATACAACCGGCTAGTCGTCACCTATTTCGGTGAACCCGAAGCAACGAAAACTGCTATGTTGAACGCAGGTCGCGTGGCCATTGACCGGATTGACATGCGGAAACACAAAGGGCAACACCCGCGAATAGGAGCCTTGGATGTAGCCCCCTTCGTCCCAATCAAGAACATGACCGTCGAGGAGTGCATCACTCTGTCTAAAGAATTCGCAAAGGCATTCGCAGAAGAACATAATGTTCCCGTGTATCTCTATGGTGAAGCCGCTGAAACTCCGGAAAAGGGTGATGTTGACTGGATTCGGAAGGGTGAATGGGAAGCCCTTGCCAAGAATATGAAAAATCCCGAACGACAACCTGCATATGGTCCTGCCAAACCTCATCCAACCGCGGGAGCCACCATGACAGGCGCGCGGGAAGTGATGGTTGGATTAAACATTAACCTGGGAACAACGGATCTCCGGATTGCTAAAGCTGTTGCCAAGGCGATTCACCGGAAGAAGGGAGGGCTTGTCAGAATTAAGGCCATGGGTGCGCTCTGGGAGGATCGAGGCATCACACAAATTGGTATCACAAATACTGATTTCCGAAAGTCGCCGCTGTACCGACAAATGGAATTAGTCAAAATTGAAGCCGCCCGATTCGGGGTTCCTGTAGTAGGCGCTGAATTCTGTGGACTAGTCCCCATCGAAGCCTTAGTGGGCGTTGCAGATTACTATCTGAGATTAGAAGGCTTCTCCGTTGACGACATTCTTGAAATCGCTATAGATCGAAAACTGGCTGAAACGAATCCTCAACATGCCAGCGTTTTATCTAGCCTTTCAAAGAAGAATAGGAAGTAGTGAAGAGCCTCATTTATTAGGTTTCATTCCCTTGTTCCCCCGTAATGGAAAGGATGCATTTCGATTCAGTCATTTTACATGCCGCAGAATTACTCACC
>JBHLNC010000143.1:0-1264 GCA_048937435.1 Promethearchaeota archaeon
GTTTGAAGGATCGGATTTATCATAAAATGATTCATGAAGCCATTGCCCGAGGTGATTTGAAACCGGGAATGGAAATTATCGAATCGTCTACAGGAAATGCAGGTATTGCCTGCGCCTTCGTCGGACGTATGTTAGATTATCCAGTGACGATTGTCATGCCAGAAGGAATGAGTAAGGAACGTCGGAAACTTATGGTCGCTTACGGGGCTCAAATCATACTTACTCCAGGCGGTGAGTCTGACGTCGATTTATGCTTGAAGAAGGTAAAAGAACTCAAAGATAAACACCCCGGTACGTACTGGGAACCAGGGCAGTTTAGCAATCCTGATAATACACTTGCTCATTATGAAACCACCGGAGCAGAAATCTGGGAACAGACCCGTGGAAAAGTCGATGCCTTCATTGCCAGCCAAGGCACAGGAGGCACGATTACCGGAGTAGGCCGGTATCTCCGTGAACGAAATCTCAAAGTCAAACTTTATGCGATCGAGCCAACCGAGGCGCCATTACTCGCCCATCGGAAATGGGGTTCACACTCAATTGAAGGTATTGGCGATGGATTTGTACCAAAGAATCTAGATTTGAGTATCCTTGATGGAATTATCACTACTACTTCGGATGAAGCATTGGAAATGGCTCAGTGGCTCAGCCGTGAAGAAGGGCTCTTTTGTGGCATATCATCAGGATGCAATGTCGCAGCAGCTCTCAAATTAGCCAAGAAACATCCCGAATTAAACACAATTGTGACCATGATTAATGATAGTGGACAACGCTACTTTACAACACCCCTATGTGGTGAACCTAAACACCTTGATGTTCCCGACCGTGAGCATCCAATGGATAAACGGACAGAGACAGAACTTGATAAATACCAACACAACTGGGAAATCATCGAATAAGATATGATACAAGATTGGGGAAGTGTCAGGAAATGAGTCAGAAACTCGTAACGGATATTCGAGATGAGATGATTAATTGCCAGACTGATCGTGTGCTTGAATTAGTTCAACAATCGATTAAAGAAGGAATCGATGCGACCGCTGTTGTTAATCAAGGATTAACGGCGGGCATCCGAGTACTTGGGGACCGATTTGAGAAGGGTGAAGCTTTCCTCCCTGAATTGGCAGTTGCAGCAGAAACTATGAAGCAAGCCCTTGAGATCTTGGAACCCCATTTGGCAAAGATAGTCGACGAAGAAGCTCTTGGATCAATTGTGATTGGAACCGTTCAAGGCGATATTCACGATATTGGCAAGTCAATCGTC
>JBHLNC010000143.1:1274-5586 GCA_048937435.1 Promethearchaeota archaeon
TAGGTATTGATGTGTCCCCCGCTGATTTCATTGCCAAGGCTAAGGAAGTAGATGCTGAAATTATTGCTATGTCTGCTTTGCTAACAACCACGATGGAACGTATGCAGGAAACCATTGACCTTTTGAAAAAAGAAGAACTCGACAAACGTGTTAAAGTAATGGTTGGAGGAGCACCTGTGAGCCAGCAGTTTGCTGAGAGTATAGGTGCAGATGGTTATGGAGTTGACTTCAACCAAGCGGTGAAAATCGCTAAACGCCTTACTGGTCATGCGGAGGGACCATCTTAGCAAAAACCAAAGGAGAGTTTTTATTATGGCTCATCGTCCTCTGTTAACCCTTCTCTCAGAACAGGAAGTTCATCAAATCCACACCGAGAGCCTTGCTCTGCTAGAAGAAGTTGGTATGAAGATAGAAAGTGAAAAAGCACTTCAACTCCTCGAACAAGCTGGGGCGCAAGTTGATTTTGAAACACAACACGCCTATTTTCCATCTTCGTTGGTTGAGGAACAACTCAAGCATGCACCCGCTTCTATTACACTTTTTACACGTGATGGAGAACGAGCACTTGAACTAGAACAAAATAACGTACATTTTAATCCTGGTTCAGCGGCAACCCATCTTCTTGATCGTCAAACTGGTGAACGCCGGCATCCCTGTGTGAAGGATGTCATCGAATTTGCTCGAGTCGTTGATGCCTTGCCCCATATTGATGCTCAAAGTACAGCAGTAATTCCTGCTGATGTCCCAATCAACCTTGCAGATCGATATCGCCTATATCAGATTCTTCTGAATTCGACAAAACCCATTGTTACAGGAACTTTTGTGCTTGATGCATTTGAAGACATGCATCGCATGTTGGAAGCGATTAGAGGAGGTGAAAAGGAACTCCGGGAAAAGCCCCTAGCAGTTTTTGACACCTGTCCTTCAGCCCCCCTACAATGGAGCGAATTAACTGTCCATGATTTATTGCTGGGGGCTCAAGCAGGAATTCCTATAGAATTAATTTCTATGCCTCAACTGGGTGCAACCGGACCCATCACACTTGCAGGATCCCTGGTTTTGCATAATGCTGAATCGCTCAGTGGAGTTGTTCTCACCCAATTAGCTGCAAAAGGGGCTCCTGTGATTTATGGAGGATCTCCCACAGCAGTGGATATGCAATACGGTACAGCCCGATTGGGAGCCATTGAAAGTGTAATGCTAACCTGCGCTTACGCTCAAATGGCTAACCATTACAACCTCCCCAGTCATGGGTATCTAGGATTATCAGATGCAAAAATAGGTGCTGATGCGCAGTCAGGCTATGAGGCTGCTATAGGCTTATTATTGGGTGCTATGGCAGGCATAAACAATATCGCTGGAGCAGGAATGCTCATCTTCGAGAGTACACAAAGTTTTGAAAAAATCGTAATCGATGATATGCTCGCAGGCATGGTGAAACGCTTCATCAACGGCATCACAGTGAATAAAGACACCTTGGCATTGAGCGAACTCAGAGATGTTGGAACAAAGGGAGGTGACTTCTTACGATTACGTCACACCCTCACATGGTTCCGAAAAGAGCACTTTATGCCTGGAAAACTTGTTGATCGACAACCCTACGAAAGTTGGCTTGACCAAGGTGCCTTAACTAGCCAAGAACGGGCACGAGAACAGGTTAATGAGATTTTAAGCTCCCATGAGGTGTCTCCACTCACCAAAAGCCAGCGCCAAGACTTGGATGCAGTTGTGAAATCCTTCATGAAGCGACACAAAGCCTCATCACTTCCAGAGGGACCTAGGTAGCTCCTAAAACCTTACAAGATGCTGGAAAAACGTGGTTAGATACACTTGTAAGAAATGTTTAATGATAAGCAAAGTCAAGTGATATAGGTGAAACGATTTTAAAGCCTCAAATGGCATAAAACACCCAGAGAAATGCGGGGCTTACTTCCTGGGAGGCGCATCTAGTTGATCCATAACGTCCTGTTACTCACAAGGAACGGCATCAAGCTTTACCACCGTTCCTATTGGGCTATTGAAGTGGATCAGCCAATCGTTGCTGAATACATTCAATCTCTCCGCCAAATCGAACGCGACACGGGTTCTGACGTTCTTGTCCCCATCTTCTTAGACGGCATGAAATTCATCCATAAATACGTCGACAACGATCTCATCCTCGTAATCGTTGCTGACCAACTGGATAAAGACGAAATTCTCCAAGAAAAAATCGAAAATGCAGTTATTACGATGAAAAAGAAGTACGCCAAACAACTCTGGGATTTCAAAAGCACACGAAACTCCGAAATCTTTCAAGGCCTTGGACCCATCCTTGATGAGGCCATCGTCTCAACCTTGAAAGTAGTACTTCTTGGTGAAGGTGGGGTCGGGAAAACAACCATTCTTAAAATGCTCATGAGCCAACGAGCAAACCTCAATCATGTCGCTACCATGGCTGTTTATGTCGAAGAGATGCAAACGGCCAAACTTGGTCCATACGAAATTGCGGTATGGGATTTTCCGGGTCAGGAATTATTGGTTCCGAAGTGGAAGGATTACTTACGTGGAACTGATGTTGTACTAATGGTAACGGATTCGACATTGAAGAACGTCATGTCAACACGAAAATTACTTTCAATCATTCAGAAATGGACGGATGGGGCCTTAATCTGGGCGATTGCCAATAAGCAAGATCTTAAGGATGCTTTGCTGCCGGATACGGTGGCTCGATTGCTAGGCGTTCGAACGATTGGATTAGTAGCGATTGATCCGCGGAACAAGGACTTACTCCACAAAACCTTGATGGGCGCTGCGGCAGAAGTTGCTTTTCCTGTTGCGGGCTAATAATCTGCTAACCTTTTTTTCCTGGTAGTAACTTTTGGATTCACATTGTACTGTTTTGCGAGTTTCTGAATTTGAAATCGAATGAGATCTTCAACTTTAACCTCGATAGCGAGACCATTGTAATTACATTCTGTGCAGATCCATTGTTCTTGGACGATAGGTCCAGAGATATTGGTGAGTGGTTTAATATTGGGACTAAAACAGTTGGGACAAACCTTGACCCAATTTTTGAGATCGATGCGCCCGATTTTGCCAGGATAATTGTCGATTTCAATCGAGCCATTTAGTGATTTTTTGCTACTGGTGCGAGGCATTGTGGATTCTCGTAGTGCGGTTAGAGGGTGGCGTGATTTAAGGTTTCCGAATCTGGTGATAGGATGTGATTAGTAAACGTGCCTAAACAGCATTAGAAATCGGATTTGTATGAGTGCTTTTATCTGTTCAAGTAATCTTCTTAGGTGTTAGGTTCACCCTAATATTGCCAGGGAAACGGTCATGCGTGCAATCCGGGCTATTGTCCACGGTCGTGTTCAAGGCGTCTTCTTTCGGGCTTATGCCCGTGATAAAGCAAACCAGCTTAACCTCATCGGATGGGTGCGGAATAATCGCGATGGAACTGTAGAATGTCAGGCTCAAGGTCCCGAAGATGCAATCGCTGAATTCATTGAGTTCCTTCACCATGGTTCTCCATCATCACGAGTTGATGATGTCGTAGTCATGGATGAACAATACGACCCTAATATGCGAGATTTTCAGATTACATACTAGCATCGACCCGTGTGGAGGATTCTTTCTCCGTTGATTTGCCAAACTACATACTCTTAAGGAATCACTAGCCTGTACACCCTGGTGATCCCAATTGAAGGTTTTAGGCGTAATAGGTTCAGCGCGGAAATTAGGAAATTGCGAAGTACTAGTCAAGGAAGCCTTGTTTCAGGCTCAAGAACTTGGGGCTGAAATCCGAGTTATCCGGTTGCCAGATTTTCATTTGCTTCCTTGTAAGGGTTGTCTGGCTTGTGTCCTGAAGGGTGAACCGTGCCGCCTAGATGATGACATGCACGAATTATGGGAGTACCTACAATGGGCTGATGGCATTATTCTATCAGCGCCTACTTATTTCCTAGGTCCATCGGGTATAATCAAACTCTTCATCGATCGCCTATTTGAATATAGTCTGCAATTAGGTTCAGTAAAACGTCGTCCAGGTGCGATTATTGCAACTGCCGGGTTACAAGAGTGGGATCCTTTCACGTTACCGATGCTTTCAATGCTTGCAGGCATCCTACACCTTGACCTTGTGGATCGTTTCATGGCGTATCGTCCTGGTCCAGGTGAAGTTCTGTTAGATGAGGCGACCATGACTCGAACCAAGAAAATCGGTCAAGCCCTTGTGAAACACAATAACCAACCAGAGTTGACTCGGAAACTTCCAGTACCCGAAAACACTTGCCCTCAGTGTGGAACCCCCTTTATTCAACTTCGTCAAGGC
>JBHLNC010000144.1:0-5576 GCA_048937435.1 Promethearchaeota archaeon
ACTGAGGGTCATTTCCGCGAATCATACATCATGACTGTTGGTACTTCGTTTGCGGTGAAAGAACTGAATTTTGGTGATACGTTAGTCCGATTGCAACTTTGGGACTTGGCAGGTCAACCACATTTTAGTTCGGTACGTCCTGTCTTTTATCGAGGAGCAGCAGGTATTATCTTAGTTTTTGATGTGACAAGGCGTCACAGCTTTGATAATATTCCTGGATGGTATGATGAAGTTGCTCAGGTAACTGGTGCAATTCCATCAGTATTGATTGCTAATAAGGTCGATTTAGCGGACCAACGTCAAGTTTCGACAGATGATGCAATGAGATACGCACAACAGCTGGGCTGGGGATATTTTGAGACCAGCGCAAAAGAAGGAAAAGGTGTTACGGAAGGATTTCGTCAAATAGCTTGGTCGTGCATCAGCTAGTTGTCTTATTATTGTGAATCGGTAAAATAGTCAGTAAGTTTTCGCGAATCCGATTCTTGTAGATACACAGCACATTGCTGGGGTTCAATTTTCCTGTATTCTAAGCCCAACTGTTGAAGGAGCGCATGAGTGCCCTTTGTAAGGCTGGGAGCAACTAAAATGCCTCGGAGATCTGCGACATCATCACCTTGGAGACTCTTTATGTAACGATAGAGTTGCTGGGCTGCTTCATTATCAGCCCGGCGTCGTTTGACTTCGATAATAACGAGCCGTCCTTTGGTGTCGCGAGCAAAGATATCGATGAACCCAGGAGCAACGTGACGTTCTCGTCGTATGGTTCGGAGACCAGGCTCGATGAGTCCAGGATTTGCACTTAGAACATGTTGCATTTCATCTTCTGTTAAGTACATGCTAAAATCGCCAGTGTCATCAATGAGGCTTGCACTGATCATAGTAATGGCAGAAAAATCAATGCGGACAGTTTCACGCGGTTTCGCACGATTAGCGGAAAGAATGAGTTTATCATTTTCTTGTGTAACTTTTAGGGTTGCGCCGGGCGGTTGCCAGTTGACAGGTTCTACACCGCTTTCTTTGTGAACAAGGATGGCGCCATCACGTTTTAGGATAATGAGGCGTTCTCCCTCTGTTAGTACTGATCGCGCGCGTCCGTGATATTCGACATAGCAATTTCCAATAATCTGGATAAGTCTTTTCTGGGAAATTGCCGTTTCTAGCAATTGATAGGCTTGGTCAAAGTCTGGGGATTGGAGAAACCAAATTTTTTTTCTGGCTGAGAATTTGCTAGATGACAATTTAGATTCCCTTCGATGTCAGCCCGTAATTCTAAATAAGTATTCACTCGTAGGTATGAAATTGTGAAAAAAATTCGCCTATATGACGAATCAGCGAAAAGCTACCATGTTCGATATATGCAAATCCAGCAAACAAAATACCAAGCGATAGTAACCTATCTAATTGAGGGTCCGGTTTTAGATGTGGGGATAGGAACAGGTATTGGCCTGACTGCGTTATTAGATTATAGTCCAGTAATTGGTGTGGATGGGTCTGTTGAGATGCTGCGAATCACAAAAGAGCAAATCAAAGACTTCAAACCCAGACACGAATCAATTCTTTTGGTAGTTGCTTCAGCAGAAATGCTACCATTTCGAGATCATGTGTTTCCAACGGTAGTCAGTATAACAGTATTACAAAACTTGACGGAAATTTCGCAGAGCATTCAAGAACTAGAACGAGCCATTCAAGCTGATGGAATACTGGCAGTAACCGCCTTGGCAAAAACCCTTTCAACCCAAGAAATTGAAGATAGGCTTCAACGGGAGTTTGCCATACTGACACGATTTCACAATCTTGCCAATGAAGATAACGGACTAATCATAAGAGTCTTGAAAGAGTAATTCGTTTTTCCTCATAACTATCCCTCTGACCGTTATCTTTAAGTGGCATTTCATTGTTAGCAGGTGTACCCCCGGGGTCGAATATAGTGGAAAATCAGCCCATAAAAATTCTACAAAAGGCTACAAGCAACTTGGTGTTGATTAAACTCAAGGACGGCAAGGAATATCGAGGGCGCCTGAAAGAAATTGATGTGTATATGAACCTTGTCTTAGAAGGGGCCGAAGAGCTGATGGAGGGCAATCCCACAGCGAAGTTCGGTGAAGTCTTAATTCGGGGTAACAACATTTTATACATAAAACCAGATTTAACCCAGATTATTTGGGATAATAAAGAGTAGTACCAAATTTTTGGCGAATATGCCCTTTAGAAGGTACTTATTGTTTATCCGAGGTTTTATTCCGTCGCTCCTGGCGATATTCTTCAATTAGGCGTTCCAGATTGTCGGCCGCTGCCTCACGTTCAGAAACCTGGTGACGTTCTTGCCATTTTGTGATTTCTAAACTCAATTGTTCAACATCGACGACGGCAAATTCATCAACAATAGTAATTCGCAGGGTTTTTGCGTCTAGTACTGGAATATGTGCAGCACTGAATTTCTGAAGTGCTAAATGGGACATCGTCCCTTGAGTAATTACTATTTGAACACCAAACTGTATGAGTTGGTTTGCTGTTGAGCTTCCGCCTCCACTTGGATCCTGAATGAACACGACTTTGCGTTTTTTGTCCTGAGGATACCTTTCACTCAACCGTCGAATATCTTCTTGTGAAAAATGGGAGAGTACGATTACAGGTTGTACTTCTCCGAGCATTTCCAGTCGACGCATTAATTTGAGATTTGTTAGATTGCGTTTAATCCGTTCAAGTTCAAAACTTTGCGTATGTATTTTCTTTTCAAGCCGTTGAATCTCAGCTTCCTTTTGGAGAATTCGTTCATCGCGACGGTGTTCTTGTTGTTCCACACTTAACGAACGATTCAATTGACGCCGGAGTTGTTGAATTTCTTTGTCAAGTGTTTTCTGGTGTTCTATACTCTGTTGATGCTGATTCCGTTCATATTCCAGTTGACGTTTAAGTGATTCAACTTTACCTGTTAAACGAACAACGATTTGTTGGAGTTCCTGCGGTGTCCGAGGTTTTTTAGTCGGTTCAATGGGTTTGGTGGGTTTAGAAGGAAATCTTTCAATTTCTATAGGTATTAGTGATTGATCTAGCGCATCATGTACTGAAATCCCTTGTAAGACTAATGTGGTAGCTTCAGAAACCGAATGGCGTTGTTCACTTTCATGTAAACGCTTGTTAAGTAATTCAAGCTTCTTACTATAGATTTGGAAGACCTTAGCAACTGCCGCAAGGGCATCTCGTTGGTGAGCATTATCTGCACGAAATTGCGAGTCTACCGTGAAGGATTTTGCCAATTCCCTTTTTTCAACGACGGCCATCAATTTGTTTGGAATAAAAAGATGTGTTTTAAGTGTAGTGCTTAGTTTTTCGACAAAACTAGGTGCTGGAAATACATCTGCCGCAAGTAGAACTGGTTTTCCAAATTCGACGATATATCGGATGACATCACCACGAGATAATCCTCGACTACTTCGAAGAGCCACCAAGTTCCCGGAAACATCTGCTATTGCAATCCCTATAGTAGTTCCTGCATCAATGCCTACAACCAGTAATCTTCGTGGGTGTATTTCTTTTTCTTTGTCACACCGGGGAAGATAAAGAATTGACCGATGTTTTACAGGAGATATTCTTACGGCGACTCCAGCGATTCGGTTAACTTCAGATTGGACAACACTGCAAACGGTGTCATAGGATTCGTATACATGAATCACACACCGAGACCAACCATGCTGGGTTCGCGTTTCATACGGATCGTAATCGATTTCAGCCTTTGATAATTTGTCTAATATGTTACGAGCCGTTTGTTGAATTGAACCATGCATTCGTCGTTGAAATCGTGCTTGTGAAAAGCCACCTGGTCCAACATTACGAGCTCTAGAAACAATAATTCGAGTTTCACGGGCTAAAGCCGATATTTCAGTACCTACACCTATTGAAGCTAGTTGGGAGATTAGAATAGCTGTCTCAACAGGAGTTGGATGTTTGTTCACAGGAAAACCATTTCTTCGTGCTAGTTTTGTGAGAGAGGTCATTCCGTGAACAGGGGAACCAGTGACTTGGATCACGCGTGTTTTTGATGGGATTCTAGATAAGAATTCTATAACGCCGTTCTCGGTAGCAGAAAGCTCAAGTAAATTATCGGTTGCGATAATATCAGGTTCAACCCTGCGAACCAGCTTCAATAGTTCACTTCGCCGAATCGAACTGTTAGTTTCAAGGATTTCTCCTTCCATTAATACCGAGGCATATCGAGGAGAGTTCTTAGATGAAGGAGAACTTTGAGGTAGAATATCAAAACCAATGATTCGTTGTACAGGAGTGTCACTCATTCTTGTTCTTCCTATCTGTCCCAGTCGTTAATTTTTCTAGTGTTTCACCCACGTCATAAGTAATTCTGAATCGGCGTTTGAAAAATGTAAGAATATTTGTAATATCACGTTTGAGTAACCAAAGAGCATTAGGATGAGTAATTGGTTGCCACTGCGGCCAATCAAAAATTATTATCTGTTCGTTTTCTTCAACAAAGATATTGTATTCACTGAGATCGCCATGAACTAGCTCTGCTTTATGGTATGCTAGCTGAACTTGAGATAGTATCTGATCTAATATTACTTCTGGGCGCTCTAATTCAATCATATCCAGTAGTAGATCACCAGTCATCTGAGACATAACAATTACATGCCGACTAATTGCTAGTGGTTCTGGCACTTGGCCTCCTAAACGGTGTATAATTCGCAAAGCTTTGAATTCTCGTTCTGCCGCTTGTTTGCTGGCATTCATCCACGAAGAGATTGTATCATCTTTAAGACGGCGAAGGCGACGTACTTTTTTGAAACTTGATCGTCCCCAGCGTAGAAATTTCACGGCAACTTCTGTTTCTTCGGAATCGAGAGCACGATATACTGTTGATTCCTTCCCAACACCGTAAGGTTGTCCTAAGGAAACGATGACATCTTTTATCGCTAATTCATGAAGAGCTAAAGCATCATATCCCGCCTGAGTCATGCTGTATCCCAGGTAATGTTCCTTTTGACGTTTTACCAACCGCACTTTGTTAAGTTGCCCCAGAAGAAACAATACGTCATCTGCTTCAAGATGAATCTTCTTTTCAAGTTCTTCAATTGGAACATATTCAAACCGATGTGCTAATGATTCAAGAGTTTTCAGAACTGATACTTCATCCGGTTTGAGCTCCTTCAGAATTTTCGCTAGTCGATGCAAATCAATCATTTGAAATCTGTGTTATGCCGACAAAAACCTATTGGGAGTAAGTTATCAATTGAGTCAACCCCTTTTTGAATAAAAAGCCAAATTATTGGTAAAAACCTTAGTGAACTATTTCACTGGGAAACGTATATTAAGGAGAGCCGATGAGAAGGGCTATCTAATTGATTTACTGTGGCGGGTTCTGTTAATTTGAAAGAACGATTTGAAGTTCCAGATGAAGAAGTACCCCGTGTGGCTAAGGCGCTTTCAAGTCAAACAAGATGGCGCATCATTTCTCTTCTTCGGGATAAGAGTATGGATGTTAGCCGAATTGCTGAAGCGTTAAAACAAACGGAGGCGAATATTAGCGCTCAGGTTAAAATTCTCGAACAGGCAGGCCTTCT
>JBHLNC010000145.1:0-5566 GCA_048937435.1 Promethearchaeota archaeon
CGGTGAGGCCGCGGCGGACGCCGAGGGCTTCGACTTTGACGGCGGGGGGGAGGTAGCCGCGTTTGCCGAGGAGGGGGGCGCCGGTGGCGGCGTGGCGGCGGGCTTGGATGATGCCGATGGCGCAGCAGGCTAAGAAGAGGATGACGACGGTGCCAACGATGACGAGTTCAATGTTTTCCAAAAGAAAGCCAAAAAAGTCGGTGATGCCGCCGGTGGTGTAGTAGGTGGTAATGTAGGCTTCGTCGTAGGGGAAACTAATCCCGTGAAGGATGCCCTGGTAGTTATCGAGATTGGTGTATTCCCAGACGTAGACCAGGCTGGTGTTCGTCCAATAGTAGCTGGTAGGCGCGTTGTAGTGGTATTTGGCGAGGGTGCCGTTGTTAAAACCGTCAGGGAAGTGGAGGTGGCAGGCGAGGTAGTCGGTGGCACGGTTGTACGGTTGGTTGTACCAGGTGGGGACAAATTGGTAGCCAACGTAGCCGGGGGTTTCGGGGTCAGTGTCGAGGTAGATCATCTGTTGTTGTTGACCCCAGACAAGGAGGGTGCCTTCCTCATCATAACCGGGCTGAAGGCCCCCGGGTATCGCAATTTGGATTCCGATGTCAATGACTTCGGAGGGTTCGATCGTGGTGCATTCGGTAAAGGAATTATTGCCGAGGGCCCAGTAGGCGCGGAACGATGAGAGGACATAGTAGGGGTTGGGCAGTCCAACATCGACCCAATCGAATTGCGAGCCATAATTACGAAAGAGAATGGAGTAGTTGATGATGACCGAGGCATCAATTTGGGGGAAGACATGTACGGTTTCATTCAAAACGCGAAAATCATAGTCGAGGGGTGTGCTCCGGTGTGAAGTCACTCCAGGGGAGGAATTGGCTTGGGTGTGAAATGCTGACATGATAAAGAGTGGTGAAGCTAGGGCAAAGAAGAGACAGAGGGTCAATGCCAGCGGTTTGAGTTTGATGCGGGTCATGGTCAATTCACGTCCGACAACTATTCTTTTTCTTTTATTGGGTGTTCTTGGTGGAGGTCGTTCAAGAGCTTTTGGGCGCTTTCAATATCAGCATTCAGTATCTCGTCGAGGACTGATTCGTCGACATCGGCATGGGTGACTTCGATGACGACACGACCCCAGTAGCCACATCGGGTACACAGATATTTGGGTGGGGTGATGCCCATAGCGCCGCCGATGTCGTACCAGGGTTCCCGGCTGCGCAGTTTGGGGGACTTACATTGGGGGCAAATTTGAATTGTAGCAATTTTACCGACTTTTTTCAAATCATCCAGCGCTTGTTTAATCTGCTTCAAGATGTCGTCATTTGAAGACGGGTCGGCTGATGGTGTGGGTGTTTCGGGAACCATTGATGTATTCAGCTCAATTCGGGTCATCAAGGGAGTGTATTCTGCTGTTCTTGATAGGGCTAGGGAAAGACGGGCTTTTTTGCTTTCCGTCTTGGTGCTACCATTTGACATCTTCGACGAGTTGAGATACCTTGTTACAATAGGGACACGTGAGAACGACCGCGCCGATCCCGCGATCGTAGGCGAGGTTTTCTCGCCTAGGTGTGCCACCGCAATGGGGGCAGGAGACTTGGCTAACATCGAAATCACGGGGGAGGTCAACATGGGCTTCAACGACGACCCGTTCGGGGGTCCGTTGTCCCCACCAGCCCATTAGGATGGCGAGGATGATGAACACGGCGGTACCTCCAAAGAGCATGTAGGCGGTGAGTTGGTTTTGGGCGAGGTCGCCTACTGTGGCAATCATGAACATGAATCCGAAAAAGGCGGCACCAATGGCGATAATGACAAAGAGGACAGCAAGACAAGTATAAGCGCGCATATGAAATCGTTTGGAAGTTTACGCCTTTTATCCTTTCGTGTCGCGTACTAAGACTCTCTAGGAGTGGGAGAGGTGGGTTTTTAGGGCGTAGCACAAGGGTGTATGAGTGGTTGTTGTAATGGTCCGATTGCAGGTGGCGTTGGATTATGAGAATTTGGATGATGCCCTTGAAGTGGCAAACCAAGTTGCACCCTACGTTGATATAATGGAGGCAGGAACACCGCTTATCAAAGCGGAGGGAATTGGTGCAGTGAAGGCTCTGAAGAAGGCATACCCACAAAAGGAGATCTGCGCGGATTTGAAGACTGCTGATGCGGGATATCTGGAGGTGCGTATGGCGGCACAGGCTTCAGCGGATATTGTCACGGTATTAGCTGATGCTTATGATGAAACCCTCATAGGTGCATTGAAGGCGGCCCACGAATTCAAGGTAGAAGTCATGGCGGATTTAATCGTATCTCGTATTCCCATTAGTCGGTTAGCCGACATCCTCGGATTATCCTTCAAAAGCACAAATATCCACTATGCGTGCGTACATAGTGGGCTCGATAGCCGAGCTGCACGCCGAGCACCATACTCGGAATTAGAATCCGTCTCCCGATTACGAGGGCACCCCTGTCTTGCAGTAGCGGGGGGAATCCGAGTGGCTGATTTAGAAGAAATTCTCACCTATCCAGTAGAAATCATCATTGCTGGCGGGGGAATTACGAAAGCCGAAAATCCAGCCAAGGCAGCAAAGAAATTCCAAGAAACAATTCGAAAACTGACAGGAAAAGAGTAGTTAGCTATCCGTTACGTCAATGTCCTTGTCGATCCAGGCGAATTTGCGTTGTAGTGTTGTGGGGTAGAAATCTTTCCAATCGTAATCGATTTGGCGTCCCCAATCGCGGTAGATGCGGGGATCGATATAGGATTTGAGGCTTGTCCCGAGATTCCAAGTTCTTGTATTTCTTGCTAGAGCAATTTCAGCGTTGAGTTTATCTTTGACTTCTTGGGCACGGGTTAGTCGCAGTTTTGCAGTTTTGATACTTTTTTGAGCAGCCGAAATGGAAGAAGCATAAGGTCGTTTTTTTCCGATTGGAATTGGTTTTCCCTGTTCCTTTAATTGTTCAATCCGTACTTTTTGCCTATTTGTTAAATCTTTTAATCGAGCTTGGCAATTCGTAAGATTCTCTTCAGCTTTGGTAATTCGTTCATTTGCGCGTCGTTTCCTTTCGCGAAACCGCCCCATTCGTTTAGGCCAACCCTTTGGTTCTTGTTTTGTATGATTACAAACAATTGCAGCCTCTAAGTTGGCTCGTTTGGCAGTATTTTTCTTCTTCCAATTGGGATCCTCCGTTTTGACCCTTGCTTTGCCTAGAGAAGAACGAACTGTACTACTTGCATGATAGGTGCGGAAGACCTTAGCTGTTAATCCAGACATAATCTCATTCAGATATGCATTCACATTCAATCTATTTACATCGGGAAAAATTTGGGGTTGAACACTAGAGGGGTGCCGCCGACCTTGCCTTTTGCCACGAGTTGGTACTCGGGCATTGTCAACAAGATGGTGTAGTTCTTCAACCACGTCTGTAGGTAGTTCAACAGTTTTGTGCCATGGAACGGAATCCTTACCTAAGAACTGAAATTCTACTTCACCATTATCCTTAATGGTAACATGTTCTGGACGAAGCGTAGTAGCGCCAACCGTGTCTGCTTCGTCTGGGTCTTTTTCATCACCCATTCGAAGACTGAGTACATCGATAAGATAACAAGCAGTAGCAATTTGTCGCTTTAAAGGATCATCAACCTTCATATCTGCTTGAATTGCCTGTCGTACATTCTTGATTCGTTTAGCGAGTTGTTGGGCTACTGCGAATTTTTCTACTTCGCGATCTTGCTTAATTGAAGCTGTGTCCGATACCCAAACATACTTCATTTTTCCGAAGAGCTTGTCTTCCCACCGAGCAATCCACAAGTTTTCGGGTTGCCATACACGTCCCGCCCAATTTCCTTCTGGCATTGGAGCATCAGGACTCAGGTTCAATGTAATATCTTCTTGTTTGGGACCCCACTTCCATCTACCGCGTAATGGGTGTTCACCCCGCCCCATAAAGATACAGCTAGGTTCGGCTGTCCAGTTAGCAATCTCCACCTGCTCGTTATCAATTTCAGCATACCCATATTCTTCACGAAGCGCTTCTCGCAGTGTCTTTCGTTCTGCAGCGAGGGCTTTCCGTTCTTCTTTTGTCATGATTTCTTTCTGATGCTGTTCACGTTCTCGCCGTACAATCGCTTCACGAAAGAATTTTTCAAGATTAATCTCGTCAGGCTTTAAGGCTGGTTTAACGCCAAGGGTTTTGCTGAAATCTCTCAGGAAGTTTCGAACAAAGACATGATCCTCCCAGTACCCGAGATGGCGTTTCGCAATAAAAGCCATAGCCATTTGTTCCTGTAATGCATTGAGCACCATTGAGTTACCACGAACGGTAAGCGTCAGTCCAGTAGGTGCAGAAAGTTCGATGACACGGATACCGTTGTGAACCAGGCGTTTCATGAAAGGAGGATCCCCAATTATTCGTTTCTGCGCCACCAAAGTAAAAGGGGATTTTAAGGGTTTGGGGGATACTACTAATTAGGGGAGAATAGTAGCAGACCTTTCGTTTTAGATTCTGAGCCAGCGTCTTTGTGCGATGAATAAGGCACAAAAGATTACCAATGTGAGAAGGCAAATTAGAGCCCCGTATAAGAAGAATTGTGTCATTGTGTAATATGCGATGGGAGTATCTCTAATTTGTAGAAGCCAAACCTCACTATTTTCTGGTTCAACACTCACATATGTTACACCCGCAATTAGGAAACTGCCATCGGTCATCTGAAGAAGCCTAACTCCAAAATCTGGCATTTCTGCAAATCCGTATTGTCTATTCCAAAGCACATTTCCCTGAGTGTCTGTTCGTGCAAAATACAGATTGTAATGTATCCAATACTGGGTAACACTATAGGACCCAGTAATTGCATAACCTTCATCATAGCATTTGATAATATCGTAGGCTCTTGCACCTAGTAGCCTCACAATGGTTTGCCAAAGAATGTCGCCGTCCTCATTGATTCGAATTAACCAAAGATCTGATGCACGTTGATTAGGACCTGTGTGACAGACAAGAGTGTAGTCCCCATTACTTTCAGGGATTATTTTGAACCCGTAATCATGTCCTCCTGAATCGTAAGTGCGATTCCAAAGCAAGTTTCCATTATCATCGGTACAAATCAGATAAGCATCATTATATGGAGTATCAATGCTAGTGATCCACCAATTCCCGATAGTGAAAAGAAGGAACCCCGATTCAGTTTCTATAAGTGAAGCTCCCGCCTGTGTTCCATCCCAAACATATGTTTGATTCCACATCTGGTTACCTTCAGAATCAATTCGAACAAACCACAAATCGGTTTGGTCAGCACTATAATTAATGGTGTAACCAGTAAAGGCAAATCCTCCATCATAGCATTGCACTAAACTAGTGGGATTTTCGCTTCCAGCGTCACCAAAGGTTGTATTCCATAATTGATTGCCATTTTCATCTATTCGGACTATTAGGCAATCAGGATCATAGTCTCCACTTCTATTAGCAAAAGTGATTCCATAGAGGGAAAATCCTCCATCATGACAATTAATTACTGATACTCCCATGTCTTCTTGGGTGGTTCCATAGGTGCGATTCCAAAGAAGGTTGGCATTCT
>JBHLNC010000146.1:0-5535 GCA_048937435.1 Promethearchaeota archaeon
GAGGATTTGCGACATATGAGCTTCCATAGAAGGTTCCCGTTTTCCATGGACTTTCACCTACTCGATTGATGGCAGCGATAAAATATCCATTGGCAATGGCATGGGCAGGTTGTTCTATTGTCCATAAATGGTCTGATAATCCTGCGACGGTCGCTGAAGGATTGAAGACAATTTCTGCCCCATTTAATCCCAAAGCACGGGCTCCTTCTGGAAAGTGTCGATCATAGCAGATATACACACCAATCTTACCGTACATGGTCTCGAAGACTGGATAGCCCAGATTCCCGGGTCGGAAATAGAATTTCTCCCAAAATCCAGGACCGAGATGTGGGATGTGGGTTTTTCGATATTTACCCAGCATCTGCCCGTCCTGATCGATGACGATGGCTGTATTGTAGTAGACGCCTTTCATCTCTTCCTCATACATGGGGACAATGAGAATGAGTTTGTGTCTCTTTGCTAAATGACTCATCCGATTGCTAATGGGACCGGGAATCGGTTCAGCAAAATTATACCAACGAGATTTTTGTTCGGCACAAAAATATGGACCAAAAAAGAGTTCTTGGAAACAGAGAATGTGAGCACCCTCTTTGGCAGCCGTTTCAGTGTAGGCCTCCTGCTTCTGAATCATTTTCTCTATATTGGTTCGAATGGTCTTTTCATCAGTAATTTTGCCTTCCCAGCGGGTTTGTACTAATCCAATCCGAACTTTTCGCATCGTTCTCACCCGAACAAGTAATTAGGGGTAGACATTGGTTTGTCGTGATTTAGGCATTTCCCAAAGTCATAAAGGGCTAAAAATCGTTGAAAACGTGGAGATGCGACACATAATGAATCTGGATATGATTGTGAAAAATGGGACAATTGTCACGGCTACTAAAACCCTTCAGGCAGATATCGGTATAACTGGTGAGAAAATTGCAGCAATCTCCAAAAATCTAAAGCCAGATTCAAGTACGCAAGTTATTGACGCCAAGGGTATGTGTGTATTTCCTGGGGCTATTGATGTTCACGTTCATTTCCAACTGCCATTTAGCGGCACCATATCTGCAGATGATTTTGAAAATGGTACAAAAGCCGCTGCAATGGGTGGAGTCACAACTGTCATAGACTTTGCCATTCAACAAAAAGGCCACTCCATCATGGAAGCTGTCAAAGCTCGTCGACAAGAAGCTGACGACAAAGTCTGCATTGACTATGGACTGCATGCCGCTATCACCGATTGGAATAAAGCAACCCAAGCAGAGATCAAACAAGTCATCGACTATGGAATTCCGACCTTCAAGATGTTCATGATCTACAAGAACGAAGGCTGGATGGCAGATGATGGCATGCTCTTTCAAGCCCTAGAAGAGACTAAGAAATACGGGGGTATGATTGGCGTCCATGCTGAAAGCGTGGATGTCTTAGAGATGCTCATTGAGCGATACGCGCAGGAGAAGGAAAAATGGGGTGCTTATGCCCACACATTATCCAGACCCGATTACACTGAATCTGAAGCCGTGCAACGTGCCATCAAATGGGCTGAAGTGACAGGGGGACGCTTGTATATCGTCCACATGTCGGCCGGGGAAAGTGCACAATATGTGCATGATGCCAAACAGCGGGGTGTTGATGTGTATGCTGAAACTTGCCCTCAATACTTGTTACTCGATGATTCCGTCTTCAAGGGAGAAAATGGGCACCTTTATGCAACTTGTCCACAAATCAAGAAAAAAGAAGACAATACACAGCTCTGGGAGGGATTAGTTAACGGTGACATCCAAGTGATTGCCACCGATACCTGTACATTTGATACTAAGCAAAAAGCCATGTGGAAAGGTGATTTCCGAAAGATTCCCTTCGGCTTACCCGGCGTTGAAACAATGTTCCCACTCATGTACACCGAAGGAGTGGGCAAACAACATTTCTCAATCAATCACCTCATTGGATTAGCAAGTACGAATCCTGCTAAACTCTTCGGGATGTACCCGCAGAAAGGCACGATTGCCATTGGTAGTGATGCAGACCTTGTAATTTTTGACCCGAAGAAAAAGGTCACCCTTCATGCGGAGGACCTCCAAACTAATTGTGATTGGAGCCCCTTTGAAGGCTGGCAACTCACGGGTTATCCCAACATTACAATTTCGCGAGGAAAAGCCGTAGTTAGTGACGGACGATTCGTGGGAGAATGCGGTCACGGACAGTTTTTGAAACGGAACGCTGTCAAAAAAGTAGACATCTAGCGGGCTACTATTGGTACTGATTGTCTTCAATCATTAGATGCAGAACGTATAGCTTCTTCTTGCCCTGTATCTTTCTCAATGGATCCCGGACAAATCGTCCGTATCCTAGAAATTGCGTCTTGTGGAAGAACTCCTTTGTACAGAACGAGGTAGAGTGCTAGAATCATTCCCGTTCGCCCGAGACCACCTTTACAATGAACCAAGGTTGGTAGTCCGATTTTTTGAAACGTGTCAATAGCCATCAGAACTTGTTCGCGTTGTGCCAAGGAGCCGGGGGTAAAATCGGGAATGGGAACTGTCACAAGCTGAAACCCTAATTGTTTCGCTGTTTCAAGATCCGGAGGTTGTAATCGTTCTAGGGAGATAATGGCTCGAATTCCCTGCTGGTGGTATAGCCAATCAAGACAGGCTCCAGGGTAGGCTGACCCAGCAAGTGTTCCTTTCTCAAGCCAATAGAATCCACAATTTTCAGCCATGAAAGCACCTGAATATTTTCTGAGAGCGTGTTTTGTAGTGCATAGACTTTTAGTCAGTCATGATATCTTAGACACGAAACTAGTGTATTGTTAGGTGTCAATATAGTTGGTAAAAGTTGCGCTTATGGAACTGGGGAGTGATGTTTCTTCTTCCTTTGCTCAGGCTGTGGAACTCGTTGGTGGGATCCCTGATCTGAATACGACTGAAAGGGAAGTATTGGTGAAAGTAGGCGTCTTTGCGCCAAAACAGGAACAGTATACAACAATTCCTGTTGCTCGAGCAATCGTAGAGAATTTTTCTAAAGCTCCCAAGTTGTGGTTTATTGAGTCCGATAATTATCGTGGGACTGGTACTAAGCGACTACAGATTTGGAGAACACTCTATTCTGGCCGAGTTGTGCCCTATAATCTCTCTGAGGATACAGACACAAGGACAGTAACTATTGCAGGTGAAGAAATGGCGTTGTCTCATCTCTTATTTGAAAAACGAGTTTTGGTCAGCACACACACCTTGCGATTTTATGAGAAAGGGTCTGTTATCAAAAACCTCTTTGGGTTACTCCCGACGAAAAAGAAAGCACAGTTCCACAAGAATTTGGATTCAGTATTACTCGATTTGTTTGAAGTGGTTGGGGGTATTGATTTGGCAATATTGGATGGAACCTTTGCATATCCTGGACCAGGATCTGGTCAAAAGACCCGAATTCCAGCCAATGTATTCCTCGTTGGAAGGGATGCAGTGGCCGTTGATGTGGTGGGGGCTGCGTTAATGGGTATGAAACCAGAGAAAATGCCCATAATTCAAGAAGCGATGAACCGTGGAATGGGAGAAGGAAACTTGGACAATATTGAGGTTGTGGGTTGCGACTTTTCAGAAATACAAGAAAGAATTCGACCTTCTCGAAAAAGCAAGAAAAAGTAATTTGTCAGGTTTCAATTGCATTGCGAAGGCTTTCAAATGTAGCAGTAATTCGGGGGCGCCATTCGTGATATAATTGCATCCGTTGTTGTTCGGCTTGCAGGAATTTTGCGATTGCTGGTGATTGAAGAATTTGGTTGAGAACTAATGCTTTGTTGAGATATGGCATAGAGGCTTCAATGGAGATATCCCAAATGGTGAGTGCCTCCTCTGCCTGTTTTAGCGCCAAAGGTAATGTGTCTATAGGAATGGAATTAGGGAGGAGATTTTCTGTTTCTTGTGACGGATTCAAACCTAGGGTAATCAATACTTGGGCAACGGGAGTATCAGGAGGAAGCACGGCATTCCACAGGGCGGTTTGTTCATTCACCAAAACAGAGAATACTTGCGAGCGGATTTGAATGAATTGCTGAAGATGCTCTGCCCCGTCAATGAGTTGTTGAATCATTCCAAGATTGGATTGTAGCGCTTGTGGGGAATAGGTGGAAATTGCCGAGGAGTCAACGACTAATACGGGCATCGCATTGACTACTTGGAGTATCGTATCAAGATACTGACCAAATTGTTGAAGTGTGATTGATGTGCCTCCGGTTGTGTCAAGCTCTTGGAGAATCGTAGAAAGCGGAATGAGGAACTCACGCCGAGAATGTTCCTCCCAGTTCTTAGCAATTTGCTGCGTCCCAAAAAAGAAAGGCCCTTGAAATTTTTCCGTCAATTCGATTAAGCGTGGAGTATTATGAAGGAGTTCATGCGCTGTGACAATAAGACGATCTAGTTCCTGTGCTGCATCCTCAAGAACCCAGCGGAGGTATTTTTGATCAAAGTCTTTCGACTGAACCATCTCTGCGGCCCGAATTTCAAGGCGCTCGAGTTGAATCAGTTCGCTCTGAGTAGCGCCAAGATTCTTCGCAAGCCCCATTGTATGCTCTACCCAGCGTTCAACTAGGCGAATATACTTCTGGATGATATGGATGGCTTCGAGTAAGGACTGGAGCCATTCTGTTTCCATTCGAACGGTTGAGTCAGGCTCTTCTAGTATTGCTTTTAATTGATCAATATTGTAAATTCCAGAATCAACTTCAATTAAGGCAACGAAATAATCTCTTACTGTTTCTGAGTGACTCGCAAAAGCCTGACGAATAGCATTCATCAAAGACTTCCTTTCCAAGACTATGTAAAGGGCTTTCGGAGGGAACGTGTATCATAGCAATTATTTTCGAGAAACTTATCTTGAACCCTCACTACTAGTTTTTTTGTTTCGTTTTCTTGGGGGTTTTTGTTCGATTTTGTACACAGGCTAGCATGAAATCCACTATACATTCTCAAGAAGATGTAACCCCACAAAAGCAATCACCACCAATTCCACAGCCAAGTCAAAAAAAGATATTCAAAGCTGTTGAAGAGAAACGAGAGCGTCTTGTTTCCTTACTCGAGGATCTTATTCGCATTCCAACGGTGGTGCCCCCAGGAAACAATTACAAAGACATGGTCCAGTATCTTAAACCCATTTTCCGAAGTCTTGGGTACACTACAGAACATGTAATTATTCCTTCAAAAGAAATCGAGAAAATTCCCTATCCGCTAGAAGGACCTCGTGTAAATCTTGTAGCACGTCATGATTACGGACGAAGAGAGACTGTCACCATTTATGCACACATGGATGTCGTTCCCATCGAAGAACCGTGGACGAAAGACCCCTTCAATCCCATCATAGAAAATGGGAAACTCTATGGGCGTGGCGCAATTGACATGAAATGTGGCATCGCCAGTATGGTGGTAGCGCTAGAAATTCTCCATAAGATGGGACTTCAACCCCACTTTAACATCATCTGCACTCTATGTACGGATGAAGAAATTGGCGTCTACCCGGGCATCTATCACCTTGCCAAGGAAGGCTATGTCCAAGGCCATGTAA
>JBHLNC010000147.1:0-5531 GCA_048937435.1 Promethearchaeota archaeon
AATATTTGTGGGGAATTTTTGACAGTTTAACACTAAATTTCGAAATAAAAGCCCTAGTTCAAAGTTCACCTCAATATTTGGATCCGCTTCAAGTTCTGTTATATATTCCGCTGCGATATGAGACTCAATACCGTCAATTGCACCAATTACTAAATCCGATATTGGGGAATAGCCTCCACCTGTCACCCACATCCATCGATCCACATAGCCCCCATGTGGATCGAAGCCACTGGGATAGGTCCAGGTGGCACGGACTGGTGTAGTGGGCGACCAATAGACTAAGGAAATGCATAGTCCGAGAAGAACTATTATTGCCAAAAGTGGCACTCGTTTTTGAATTGCCATTTCTTGAATCCCTCCATCTGATTTCTCACCAGAAACCGATATAATTCTGACTTATGAACCGTTAACTACTAAATATCTATCACTTTCCGTTCCAACAATCCTCGGAGAAACTTCTCTTATCAGTCGGATTGTCAATTTATTCGCCACAGCGGAAAAAGAGCCATCCATCCTTAACCTTATGAAATCGAATTAGACAGTATTGACCTTTCAATCGTTCACCGCTGAGGATGACAATAATCTCCTTTTCTCGCCATTTTATCGTTTCATAGGTCCCCTGATCCCACAGTTCAACCGTTCCCGCTCCATATTCTCCCTCAGGAATCACACCGGAAAAGGAGGCGTATTCCATGGGGTGGTCCTCCGTTTGAATTGCTAATCGGCGTACGCCTTTCTTGGCTGGAGGTTCTTTCGGGACTGCCCAGCTTATGAGGACTCCGTCCCGTTCTAATCGGAAATCCCAGTGTAGGTTCCGGGCTTCATGCCGTTGAATGACATAAATCTGGTTACTGCATGGTTGAATCTTAGGTTTGGGTTCCATTGTTTTATCGAAGTCTCGTTTTTTCCGATATTCGTCAAGGCTCATGTTCTTTCTCTCACTTTTTTGTGTGGGTGAAAAGCCATTCAGCTAGTCCAGTACCGGTTTGTGCTAGCTCTTCGCATTCGTGAGTAACCATTTCTTCGAAGAGTTCTGTTTCTCCGCCCTTGTATGGTCGTGCATATCGCGCAAAGGTTACAGGATGGATGAGTTGAGAATGAATGGTGAAGGTTCGTCCTTTCTCGTCCTTGAGTTGTGTACGGGCTTTGATGGGTTTACGGATGTTGCTTTCCTTAAATTCACTTTCAAGCTGAATATCGATAAGTGGGCAGGTTTCTGTTGCTGAGCTAACGCATCCTGAGAGATGTCTCTTTCCTTTGACGGTGTCATATCGTAGTCCAATCATGAGGTCATCGAATTGGGCTTGGAGGGCGAACCATCCTTCGATGTGCCAGTTTCGTCGTCCCCAGCTTTTATCACGTTGCCCATACCCTTTGAAGTGGTGGGTGCGACCATCAGGGTATTCGACGTGTCCGGTGATGGTTCCTGATTGTTCGAGGTGGCGTCCCCAGCTAGTTCCGCTTCCTTTGCCAAAATCATAGGCAGGGAATCGACTGCGCCATTGGATTTCTGCTGTTAGACGTTGACTCTGGTAATGAATGCGCCAATCGGTGAAGGGTTTGACGAGTTCATAACTGAGGGATCCATCATTCAAGGTCTGGTAGAAATCCCTGGGGATTGGACCTTCAGGTTCGGTGAAGTGAAACTCGGGTGTATCTTCGACGAACAGGGCGAAGACAAATTCGCGTTTGGGGTCGTTTGGGACGACGCCGATTGTGGAAAACCCGCTTACTTGGGATTGGAGGTCGACCCAGTTGAAGTAGAAGCTCTCCCGCCAATCTTTATGTTTGGTGGGTTTGTGCAGGTACTCATCCGGGTCGGTAAAGCCCTTCATTTTCACTTTACTCCATGATGGCAAAATATTCGTGGTGTGATGACGTTTTCATTCGCCTTTCCTTCAATATTCCGGTAAATAGTAAAACGTCGGGTCTTTGGCTCGTTCCTCGAGTGGACGGAACATTCGGGCGAAAGCGTTGTCGCCATCATGTTCCATGAAGTAGGGGACATATTCTTCCATGGAATGGGGCGTGAGATCCCAAGTGATTTGCTTGGTGATGCCGACTTGGTTGGTGAACCGGGCAAACCCGCGCATATAGGCTTTGGCTCCAGCGATGAGCCGCTGTTGTTTATCCCATTCAGCGAAGCGCAGGAATAATTCTTGTTGTGCGGCATCTGCTGCTTCGCCAAAAGCTGGTAGTTCATCTAGTCCAACGCTAACAAGTTTTGAGCCTTTTTTGGTGTATGCCATCATACCTGTTACATGGTCTCCGTATTCTGCGGGATCAAGACTAATAGTTCCCACATCGATGGCCTTGGCTTTCATATCTTTGAGTGTCATGGCGATGCCCAATGTCGATGTGGGGAGTTTTGTCTCTGTTTCGGACCAGGGGAGCCAGAGGTCTCCATGTCCATCGTATAACTGGGTATATTCAGTGATGACTAAGATTTCCTTGTCTGAGATGGGATAGGGGCCATGTTCGATGATTTTTGCTCGTGCTTCACATTCATCCATAAACGCGTAGAGATCAACGGCTCCGATAGCTTTGCGGAGCTTGCTGACTTGTTGTGGTTTGACGGGTTCGAGGTGATCCTGTAACCATGATAGGACTTCTTCTCCAAAGGCAAGGTTGACGTAGCCTGCCGATTCAACTGTGGGTTTTTGAGAGGTGAAGTATTGGGTTCCCAAGCGGTACCAATTTTCCAGAATGAATCGCCACTGATCCTGCTTTTCTTTCGGTTCCTTTTCAGGGTCGCTGTTGCACTGGTTGAAAATCACTCCCATCCGACCGAGACTGTAGTAGAGCCACTGATAGGTAATCGATAGGGCATGGATTTCCGAAAGGAGGGTTTTACTCTTAGTTGCCAATTCCTCTGGTGTGATGCGGTCCCAGACTTGTTTCATGATGTCATATTGGGTTTCGTAGGTATTGTAACAGGCTAGAGAGATGTAGGCATTGACTGGGAACAGTTGAGATTCCAGTAGCCCCCGTTCAAGGAGAATATTTGTAAATACGTCAGAGAGGTGAGCGATTTGGTTATTGATTGCTGGGAGATCCAGTTTCAGTCACCTGTTGGAGTTAGTTCTCGTACTGTGTGTCAAAGTTATACAAAAACACTCTAATCTGTTCGAAATCGGGACACGTGGTCTAAGATTTTTTCTTCCTTGTTGGTCTACTCGGTTTTCGGAGTTCACGGCGTTTCAGATAGATTGGTATAACACAGGTGAGTCCGCCGATGATGCCGAGAATGGCACCGAGGAAATGGAATATACCTGGGAAGAAATTCACGCTAAAAACCAACCAGACGCCCACGATAATAATGGGAATAGAAAAGAAAAGAGCAAGATATCCTCCGAGAACGGGATTATCCCAGTATGATATGATACCTGAAACAATCATACAAATTGCACTGAATATCACTGCCACAATGGCGATGAGTATCATATCTGCAAACGTGCGGTATAATGGTTGAAATTCTGGTGGTATGGTGACAATTAATGTCAGAAAGTCTAAGACAAAAAGGTAAATCGAAATTTGAGCGACAATTACCATGATTCCGCCCAGAAGTTGAAGGAGGCCACCAATCGCTGAAACCAATGAGGTTTGTTTTCTTTTAAACATGGCAGGGAATCCTTCCAATGCGTTTTTGGTCTCTGTCTCAGTTTAGTCCCTTAAATGTCCCGATTAGGTAACTTACACTGCTTCAGTGTGATTTTTCATCTTTTGTTGAGTTTGTTTCGATCTGAGTAGTCGAAACCCGAGCCAGACCGTTATGATACTTACAAGGAGTGGAAGTACAATCGTCATGACAATCCAAGAAATCCTTTGAAGTATGTTTTGATTTACATCACCAGGAATTCGGACGAACAAAACATCCCAACCCGATTCAGCAGAATAGGTGGCTCCCGTGATGGCGAATCCCCGGTCTCGACATTCTATCAGCGAGAATCCTCTATCATGTTGACTTCCACCGAAAGTCCAATTCAAGAGAAGCTCGCCTGATGGGCTTGTCATGATGAATGAAATGTCATTGAAGCCTGACCGTAAAATTGCACTACCTGTTAGAGCTAACTGGCCTGACCAAGTCTCGGTGATGGATTGAGCTGACTCGTCATAAGGGCCCCCAAAACTTGTATTCCAAATCATTCTACCATAGGGATTGGTGCGTACCAACCAAATGTCATTATCAACGTTCCCTATACTTTGAATTCCGCCTGCCAGTGCAAAACCTCTGTCCTGACATTCTACTAGTCCACGACAGAAAGAAGACCCTGCGTCACCATAGGTCTCGTTCCATAATAAATTCCCATTTACATCAGTTCGGAGTAACACTGCATCTGCAAGGTTTACGGGATCAGTACTGCCTAGAAATGCAAATCCTCCATCCCAGCATTCAACTAGTGTATCATCATTATATGGAGGCGAGGTCTCATAGGTCTGATTCCATAACGGGTTTCCCTCCTCGTCTAGACGAAGTAACCAAGCTTGCGTATACTCAATTCTACCAATAATTGCAAATCCACCTACTCGACAGCGAATAATTGTATAACCCACATCATCATAACCGCTATCAAAGGTCTGATTCCATAGCAGGTTCCCCCGATAATCCGTCCTGACTAGAAACATATCCATTGACTCTGGTGCTACTGTGTATCCCAGAATTGCAAAACCACCATCAGGACATTCGACAATATCATACCCTTCATCAAAGCTTTCACCACCAAAACTCGAATGCCAAAGGAGATTTCCTATCTCATCTAAACGAAGCACAAATAAGTTGAATAGCAAATCTGATGCATCCAAACCCTGTTGAGTAGTACCAGTGATAGCGTAGCCACCAGTCTGACATTCAACAATTGCTCGACCAAGATCAAATGAAGACTGGCTATAGGTCCGGTTCCAAATCTGCTCAGGACGCAAGTTAACGGCAGAGTTCTGAATGGGCGACCACTCACTCAGTTGAAATGATTCATAGGCTTGCTGGAGTGTAGGTTCAAACTGTGTAAAATCGATGTAATGTTTGTAAGGCACTAGGGTCAAGGTTATTAAGAATAGTAAGAAACCAAGTGTGAGGGGATGGAAAGCATTGTTGGACAAGCTAGACTCATCCACTAAAAATTATGTTTGGACATCCTTCTACTCCCATAAGAGAATTCCCATATGGGTAAAATCTGAACCACATGTATTGTAATTTCTCTTCTTCAATTCACACTTTGCATTTTCCCGAACCCCCTGGTTCCCATGAATAAATAACAGACCCCGTGAGGGGGTACCCCAGGAAAACATGATGACAATTGACCAGCTAATGGAGAAATATCAGAAAATTATCTCTACTCCAATCGAATCCCCCACTCCTACCTTTAATGAATCAGGGGAGACAATGGAACTTCTCCTTCAAACCAATTCAATGCGAATCCTCGTAATCCGGGAATCAGTGAATCCCCAGACAGTAAGCTTGGAAGTTGAAGTGTGGCTACCAAATCGTCATCCTAACACTCTTGATACTAAATCAAAAACCACAAAAACGGAAC
>JBHLNC010000148.1:0-5502 GCA_048937435.1 Promethearchaeota archaeon
AGCATCTTCTCAAAATGGGGAAGCAACCACTTTGGATCTGTGGAATACCGGTGGAAGCCTAATCCCACATGATCGAAAATTCCTCCCAGTCGCATTGCCTGCAGGGTCATCTCCACCATCCGGAGGGCTTCTTTGTTCTTCGTTCGCTTCCAATAACGGAGGAGAAACATGAGATTGTGGGGAGACGGGAATTTCGGACGAAAACCGAAGCCACCATATTCTTCGTCAAAGCGTTGTTTTAGAGCATCAAATGCCATTTCTAGGACGCACTCTCCAAGTTCCGCTCCCTTCGAACCCAAAGCAGATGACTCCAGATTGGTCCGAATATTTTTCGTAATCGTGTTGAGACGGTTCCTATCCTCCTTCCACAAACGTTGAATTTCCGGAATCAGCTCATCCATACCCATTCGACCAAACCGTGTTTCTGCAGGAATATATGTTGCTGCAAAGAACGGTTGCTTATCCGGCGTCATGATAATTGTTAATGGCCACCCTCCACTTCCTGTCAGCATCTGGGCCACTGACATGTACAATGAATCAATGTCTGGTCGTTCTTCGCGGTCTACCTTGATATTCACAAAAGCGTCGTTCATGAGTTTTGCAATTCGCTCGTTCTCGAATGACTCATGAGCCATGACGTGGCACCAATGGCAGGTACTGTAGCCAATGGATAGTAAGATGGGTTTGTCTTCTTTCTTCGCTTTACTGAATGCTTCTTGCCCCCATGGATACCAGTCTACAGGATTATTGGCATGTTGAAGTAGATATGGGCTTTTTTCTTTTGCCAACCGGTTTTCCGTGGGTTTCTTTGATTTACTTGACAACAGTTCAAATCTCCCTGATTAAAAAACGAAGAAGGGGTTTTTTATGCTCCCTCATTTACTAATGGTTCTTTCTCTCAGCTACAAATCTGAAAGTTCCAAAGCTGAACCTCGAGTGCAATAATAATCCCAACGGAGACTCATTGTTTTCGTCATTGGGCAAGATGAGCATATGCAGCCTTTTTGCTCTTGGATTGCGGCACTTTTACCTTGATTGCAGAAGGCAAGATTGGTTTCTCCACTCTCCGTGTAGGTTGGGCACGTTCTGCATTTACAAATATAGGCTACTTGATCCGCGCTTCTCTTCTGATCTGCCTCAGTCATCCTTGCCATCATTGCTTCATATTTTTCTTCAAAAGAAGCGGTTGCCCATCGTTCTTCAATATCTGCCATTCATCGCACCAACGGTTCATTCGATAAACAAGAAATAAAACCGGGTAAATTAAATTCTTGTTTCGTTCGACAAGATCTTCCTCGGCTAATTGGTTACTGTGAACCTACTAGTTCAATTACAGAATAAAAAAGGTGAATAAGGAAGAGGAAGTCTCTCCCTTATTTTTCAGTTTCTTAGTGTTCGCTTATTTTTCCAACTTTTTTGAGATGTCTTCAAGGATGGCTTTCATGTCACGTAACGTCATGAGAATTTCATCATCCAAGGAATCTGTTAACTTCGGAATGTCTTCATCCCAAACTCCTGCCGCTTCAGTACCGGTGGTGTATGGTGTCCGATACCTCCGTAATTCTTGGAGGATGAAATCCCGGACCTCTTCATAAAATTCGATGCCTTCGAGTTTTTCTTCTGGTTCTTTTTTCTGACCGGAGAAGCCTGCAGTTTCAATGTTCACGCTTCCGATACCGAAAAGCCGGTCTAACGGACCAGCCTTTGTGCTGATATTTGTAATGGTCCGAAAGGGGACATGTTTCTTTGTTAGGTTGAAGATGCCTTTCTGAACATACACTTCGGGCATGCTTTCTCCTGATTCTGAGATGACTGAATATTCTATACTTCCGACGTATTTGTGGATCACAATTAGTGATGGAAAGAACCAGATGACATTGAATATCCACACTCCGATGGTGATTGGAAGCCACCACACGTAAATGTTCATCCACGCCAAATCAGGGTCAAAGTAGCCGATGAGGGAGATTAGATACCAGGATCCTATGACAAGTACGTAGATGAATATTGTACCAAGTCCAATATCAGCAACGCGCTTACGAAAGTAGGCTGGGGATGGCCGGAAAACTCGTCCATGAGTGATGCGCTCTCCTGGCGGTCGGATGATCCGTCTCTCTTCTCTTTCTATATCCAATTTATTCAACTCCGTTGATACCGAGGAATTTCTTTTGCCGCCAACTTGTTGAAAATTATGGAAGACTGCTGCGTCATCGGTAGCACTTCTTCATCTGGTCGCAACTTGATATCGTACTCTTCAATAATCGTATCTAAGGTTTCGCGACATTCACTATTTTTTGGGCAGTTATGGCATAACATCCCCGCATAGGAGGCATGCTTGTACCATACTACGATTCCAAGTTTTACAGTGAAGACAATGTATACCACAGTGTTGGCCTGGTAATCGAATCCAATTAAAAGACCATGATATGGCAGTAGGCTTTCCACATCGAGACGATGGCTTTTCGCCTGTGTTTGGAGGGCTTTGGCGATCTTTCCCCGGGCACGATTCAAGACTCGAGACACGTATGCTACTGACCAATGGTGTTTTCCATCAGCCTTAGAAATGGCACTGGTGGATTGGCCGTGGTTGAATAGCCGCCATACGGTTTCTTCGTCTGGGGATAGGATGCCCAACGTGATATTCCTCGTGTTTTGTTATTGTGAGGGTGTATCTGTGTTTATCGATACATTATCTCACATGTTTACCAATTATTAGTAAACATTTATATACTTTTGCATTGCGGAAGAACAGTGTGTACAGCTTCCTTCTTTCAAGAAAGCTAGAAATCGAACCATTTGATTGCGATTAGTTTATATTCTCGTTATTGGTTTAAGATTACCAGATTATGGTAAACTTTATGGCGATTAATTTGCGAGCAACAATCTTAGGAATTGCGTTGGTAGTTCTCCTTTCTATCACTGCATATCCGCTTTCGTTATCAGGGGAAGGATCAGCGCTACTCCCAAGGACAACTGATCCTTCACTTACCAAATTCTCTGTTGAACATGTAGATGAGGTTCCCTATGTATGGCAGGAAATCAATGGCTTCTGTCTCTGGGCTGCCTTGTCGATGGTTTTCCAACATGCTGGTGCTCCTCTTGATTTAGCGCGTCTCTTTGCCGTGTCAGGGATCGGCTTCTCATCCTTTTACTTGCGAGATACTAGTATTGCAGTCTATTATCCTGGACCCTGGTTTCGGCAAGTTCCTCCCGTCGGATACGTAAGTGAACTCTACGGTCTCAACTGTACATTTTTCATTGATCCAAATGCCGGACTCGGGACGGGTACGGTTCCTTATCTCGATTTCATCGGTGTAAATTACACAATAATTAATGGGGAAAGTGAAGCGTTAGCATTGCTTCGGACCTCCATTGATGAGGGGCATCCATTGTCCATCTGGACCGACCCATATTACCTTCCCCCTGTTGATTACGATGTTATCCGAGACTTGAATATCACCTCTGATGCTAGTGGAGCGGGGCATGCCGTAGTAGTTGTGGGCTACAATGATACAGCGGAAACCGCTCAGGTCATGGATCCAGGAGTCGGTTCATTTGGTGATGAACTCTATGGATATCCTTCTGATGGACGGTGGTTCTATACAATGAACTACACTGATCTCAATGATGCATGGAGTGCTTTGGGCTATGGTACGTTTTTAATCAAACCTGGCACCGGACCAGTTGAAGATTTCGAGGAACGACTAGCTAATATGGTGTGCAATCGACTACTTGGTGACCCAGCCACCTACACTCCCGGTCTCAATGATACTTCGATGCTTCACTTCGGGGCGAAGGCTTTTCGCGGTCTAAGTACAGATTTGACTCCATCGGGTATCATTCGGTACATCAGTGAATTCAGTGGAATGCCTTACGAGCGGGAACAACAAATAAATGCTCTCGTTCATTTATGGCGGCTTCTCGAAACCGGAATGGTTATACAATTTCTTTCGTTTCGGTCTGCGCTTCAAGCGCTTCCCGACCTTCTACCAGAATTAGATCTGTCAACTTTCGTAGCACTTGGGCAACAAGCATTACCGCATATGGAGGCTCTTTGTGATAATGGCTCGCTTACTCAGATAGGCTTAGATAGCTATCAGAGCTTGTTGAAAGATACATTTGTTGGAATCATCAACAGTTTCTCTGAGAGTGGTGATATTCGTTCTGCGGTTTTCGAGTATTTGGGCGAACTATCTGGAATAACGTGGCATCTCTCAGCAATTGCGAACGCCTGGCAGACGGCTGGTACACACTTACAGGACTTGCTTTACCCGAATCCACTCAAGAGTTTGGTTCCTGTTGCGTTGGGAATTTCACTGATAGTTTGTATCACTATGTTCTGTATCCTATTTTACCGGAGGCGGTCCAGGAACTTACCTTCAGATAATGTTGAAACTCATGGTGAATATTGATGGGAAAGAAGAGTGGAATTTTTACAGCCATATCAATATGTGTTGTATTCATCATAGTCAGTTTATCGGTTCCAGCGCCCAGTGCAATTGGAACACAGCTTGTTCCATCTTCTATTGAGGAAGAGATTCAAAGACTTGTCATTGACGAGGAGATCCCTTCCCTTCACCTAGGTGTTGTTTCTGGTAATGAACTAATCTGGGTCAGGGGATTTGGCTCCCAGACAAGTAATGATACGGTTTTCCTTATCGGCTCTATACAAAAAGTGCTGGTGGCCATTTCAATTCTCCAACTCTTCGAGAAAGGCGAGATAGATCTGAACGATGATGTGAGTGACTATCTTCCCTTCACGGTAAGGAACCCTACTTTTCCTAATGTTTCTGTTACAATTTCCATGTTACTCTCCCATCGTTCAGGGCTTACTCAAGAGCTTCCTCACGAATTCTGCTATGACTGGGAAGGACTATATTATCCTGATTTTGACCGACCATACTATCCTAGTGTAATTGGAATTTCGTTAGGTGAGTTTTTGTCTGAACGCCTAGCTCCTAGTGGTTCATATTATTCTGCAAGAAATTGGATATTCGAACCGGGAACAGATTGGAGTTATTCTAATTCGGGTTATAAACTTCTGATGTTTCTGTTAGAAACGATATCTAACCAGACTATCTCCGAATACATGAGAGAATACATCTTTGAGCCACTTCGGATGCACAATACTGGATTTAATGCCTCAGATTATACAGGACACCATGCCATTCCCCACACACGAGTTGCTGATACAAATATTGCGTTACCTATCTGGAATGGGCAATATATGATGCGAAGTACAGTAAGTGACCTTGGACATCTGATAATTACGTTAATGAATGAAGGACAGTTTGATGGTTTTCAACTACTGCAGCAAGAAACTATAGTTATGATGCGAGAAAAGACACATGGTCAATTTAGTAATATTTATCTTAAAAAGGAACTGCGCTCAGAAGGTTATGGATTAGGCTTGGAAATTTTCTCCCACGGAATTTTTGGTCATGGAGGTTCCACTATAGGTTTTACTGGGCTTCTCTATTTTAATCCAATAACGAAACTCGG
>JBHLNC010000149.1:0-5462 GCA_048937435.1 Promethearchaeota archaeon
GTCTTCACTTCTACTTGGTTCAGGAGTTCCCCCACTTATCTATAAATTGGTCCACCCACAGAAATTTGTGACACTAGTACTTCTGATTGAAAGTCATCAGCAACTGAGCTTACCACTGAATCAACATCTTTCACATCAACGAGTGCATGGAACGCGTCACCAATCATATTCTGAGTGGCGCCTAAAGCACCGGCAGCCATTGTTTTCTCTATTACTTGGGTTAGACGATCAGAGAGAAATCCAGCTTTTGTTGCAAATCCCCGGCATAATTTCATGAATCTCACAGGATCTGGATTCGCCAAGATTTGCCGTAGCACCTTTTGACCCTCGCGATTCACTACTTGTAACGCATCCTTGGAGAAAATGATATCTTTTTTCGATATTGGAGCAAAACTTGCGGTGACGATTCGATGAGTAGGATTCATGGGGAGCCAGTCAACTCGATCATAACCTGGTGCACCGGGTTCCAAAATTAAGATTGCACCTCCCCGAACGACTCCACTTACACTTCCTAATCCTGTGGCACAGCGAATTTCAGCTGTATGTGCGATTTGCCCAATCTGGTTCAAAGTCATATTCAAATCAAATGCTTTAGCTAAGGCCATAGCAGTACTGACGGCCCCCGCTGCACTCGCTCCATAGCCCGCACCTATCGGAACCTCAACTTTGTGGCTCACCGAAATCTGACATGGTGTTTTGATTTTAGGGAGAAGGAGTTTGAAAACTTCACGCGTAACATTTGCCTCGGGAGCGTTTTTTCCGTTAATAGTAACATCTATTCCGGTTTTCTTTTTAGAAGTGAGGTTCACCTCCGTAGTGACTCCTTTGTCGATAACAAAACCGCCACCTCTTGCCCCAATGCGACAAGCGGCTTCTATGAAGTGAGGAGGTGGACTGGTAGTTACCGCTTGGAAGAAACTAGAAATTCCAGCCGGGCAAAACGCTGAAGCATTCGTCATAGTGCTTTGAATACCCTTGCCCATTCTCTGTGAACTACCGCATCCTGACAGGTGCGGCTTCCTGCTTCATGCCATCGACTTGTGCCGACTGGTCCACAGGCTCTACTCGCCGTTCCGGCGATGTTGCCCAGTCACGGTGGGCCTTGGTTCTCGGATCACGGACTGGGACCTCACTCCTTGTGGTCTTGGAACGTATTTAAACGCCACGATTCATCCCCCCTCAGAAGGACCGGGGATATCTCACGCTTTTAGATAAATTAAATGGCATGTTACAACTATTCTGCAATGCAATATCTGAATAGAATTTAAATTCTTTAAATATTGTATGCAAAATATTTATTTTCTTATCCAACACCACGCGACTTGCTCTATCAGTTCAAAACGTAATTCCAGGCAGGCTAGATAATGAAAGCATGTGGATTTTCACCAGGTCACATCACTGGTTTCTTTCAGATATGCGATGAGTATGAAGACCCTCTTAAGAGGGGATCGCGGGGAGCTGGTGTCTCAGTTGACAAGGGAGTGACAACGACTGTTGAAGTCGAACCTGCAAAAGACATGCGTATTCACATTGAAATGAATGGCAGCACTTCACACCCAGTTCCCGTTTCTGAGGCCGTGATTACTCGGATGCTTGAATTTGTACCAAGTAAAACCTTTGACATTCGGGTTCAACATGAGGTGGCATTACCAGTTGGTTGTGGTTTTGGAACGAGTGGTGCAGGTGCACTCAGCCTATCGCTTGCACTCAACGAGGCGTTACGTCTGGGTTTAAACCCCATCAAAGTTGCCCAAATTGCTCACGTCGTAGAGGTTGAGTTACGAACGGGTTTGGGAACAGTGATTGCAGAAACATATGGGGGTATCGAAATTCGAACGCAAGAAGGAGCACCGGGTATTGGGCAAATTATGATTCTACCATCGAGTGACGATTATATGGTGGTGTGTCTTCCTTTTGGTGCTCTCTCTACACCCCAGTATTTACAGAATGATGAAGCAAGGCAACGAATTAATGAACGGGGAGGAATGTTGACCGACGCGTTACAGGGTCATCCCACAGTGGGGAATTTCTTAGATTATTCCCGCCATTTTGCAGAGTATATTGGAATTATCACGGATCGTGTTAAAGCAGTATTACAAGCAACAGATCTGACGGGAATTACATGTAGTACTGCGATTTTTGGTGAAAACGTGTTTACGCTTACGCAACCAGAACAGGTGAAAGAAATCGTTGCGATTTTTGAGGAGCACAAAACTCCAGAACATGATGTTTTGGTAATGAACGTGGATTGTAAAGGAGCGCGTGTCCTGAATGAATGAACATGAAATCTCAGAGAAACATCCCCGAGCCACATCTCTTCGAATTCGTAAGAAGTTGGTTCGAGGGTTTGAATCAGGAGTGACATCCAGTTTTGGATTGTTTGCTCACGGACGTGGTGAAGCCTTTGATTATCTGATAGGCGAATCAACAACTAAGAACGCCCGGACGGCGATACGTGCTGCTGCTGCAAGTCTATTGTTGGCAAAGAATCCAGTAATTTCAGTTAATGGAAATGTGGCAGCATTAGTGCCAAAGGAATTAGTGAAATTAGCAAGAGTGTCCGGAGCAAAATTGGAAATAAATTTGTATCATCGATCACGAGTCCGGGAGGAGGCGATTGCTCGAGTCCTGCGAGAGGCTGGGGCAAAGGATGTTTTTGGAATTGATTCGGTGTTTCAAGAAACTATTCCTGAAATATACAGTGATCGGCGAGTTGTGGATCATCGAGGACTATTCGTTGCTGATTTTGCATTTGTGCCACTTGAAGATGGTGATCGTACAGAAGGGCTTGTGAAATTGGGAAAGGAAGTTGTCACCGTTGACTTGAATCCCCTTTCACGGACGGCTCAAATGGCAAAAATCACTATTGTGGACAACATTGTACGCACAATGCCTTTACTAATTTCAGTTACCAAGGAGCTCAAAAAAGAACCTGAAGCTACTTTGACGAAAATAGTGACAGCTTTTGACAATCGGGAAAATTTGTCAGAAGCCATACAACTGATTTGTGACCGGTTAGGAAACCTAGCAAAGAGGGAGAAGCTTGAATACAGGGGAGGTAAAGGGGAATGATGTTTAACCAAATTTTCATCTTAGGCGCAGGGGCTATCGGTTCAGCTTACGGAGCTTTTCTATCACAAAATATTCCAGTGACATTGGTGGGACGTCCCGCACATATGAATGCCATAAAGGAAAAGGGGCTTGAACTAATCGGCGATGGTGCGGGGACCTATTCGAAAAACATTACACCAATAACCTTGATTGACAAAATTCCTTCCAAAACGCTCCTTCTCGTCGCGGTGAAAGCCATCGATTTAGAGGAATCATTGACCTCAATCGTCCCTCTGATCCAGGAAGATACCGTATTACTTCTTTTACAAAATGGTCTCGGTATCGAAGAGATTGCCCGTAAAGTGACAAATGGAAAGGGGACTATCATCCGGGGAGTTGTAGGAATGGGTGCAGAGATGGTTGAACCTGGGCGAATCAAAGTATGCTTGAATTTCACCTTTTTCGATTCAGATGAAGACTCGAAGCAGGTTGCTAAGTTATTTCAAACCAGTGGACTTGACGTGACAATCTCTAATTCTTTCCAAACCGAACTGTGGAGAAAAGTTACCATAAATTGCTATACTAACCCTTTGAGTGCGATTTTACACGTTCCAACTGCAACTCTTGCTTCGCCCAAGTTATCAGAAATTCAACTCCGTGTTGTAGAGGAATGTATTGCCATTGGAGCGGCAGAGGGCGTGAAAATTGATTTGAGTTTGATTCAAGTGATGAATCAGAATCTACCTCGGTATACAAATCTAACTTCTATGTTGCAGGACATAGAGCGGGGTAGAAAAACTGAGATTGACTTTCTTAACGGAAAGATGGTCGAGTTGGGGAAAAAACACGATATCCCAACCCCGGTGAATGAGTGTATTGCACACTTGGTGCGTTTCAAGGAGTGTGTTAAGATATGAATGTGAACGAAATTCGTGAGTTAAAAGGGAAACGAAAAATTACGATGTTGACAGCCTACGACTATCAAATAGCAAGAATCTTAGAAGATGCGAAAATTGATTTGATTTTAGTAGGAGACAGTTTAGGGATGGTTTTTCAAGGGAATCCCGATACTAAAAAAGTTACAATGGCGGCGATGGAGTATCATACGCTTGCAGTGGCTCAAGGCGTGAAAAATACACTAATTGTTACTGACATGCCAATTCATAGTTATGACACTCCTGAAGAGGCTTTAGCTAATGCCCAACAGTTACTTCAAGCAGGAGCTCACGCCGTTAAAATTGAGGGAAATCAGCCAGAAGTTATTACCGTTCTTTTAAAGAATAACATCCCGGTTATGGGGCACGTAGGACTCCTACCACAATTCGCTGAAAAATTTAAGGTTCAAGGAAAAACCCCCAAACAGGCTGACCAGATATGGCGTGATGCGCTTCATCTTGAGAAACTAGGAGTGTTTTCTATGGTGTTAGAATGTATTCCAGAATGGCTTGCTCGAAAAATCACACATGATGTAAAGATTCCTACAATTGGAATCGGGGCAGGAAAACATTGTGATGGCCAGGTATTAGTGATCACTGAAGTTCTGGGATTGGTGGGCAATCAATATTTACCGAAATTCGCGAAGCCGTTTGCGAACCTCGATAAAACTATCCGCGATGCAATTATAGAGTTCATGGACGAAGTTAGAACAGGAAAATACCCTGATAAACAGCATACCTATCATTAGGATGAGATAACAATGCGAAAAACAACGCATCCCTCAAGGGATATAATCGAGTCTTTAGGAGTTGAACTCCGCGGTAAATGCATAGTTCAATGTATCACAGGAAGTGTTGCCGCTGTTCAAAGCCCTGAGATTGCCCGTTTGCTAATGCGACATGGGGCGGAAGTTGTCGCCGTATTCTCGGAAGCGGCACAGATCATTATTCATCCCTATTTGATGGAGTGGGCGACAGGGAATCCCGTCATCACGGAACTAACTGGTGCAATTGAGCATGTTGCATTAGCTGGTGAGCACGAAGAAAAAGCGGATCTAATCCTTGTGGCACCAGCTACAGCGAACACCATCTCGAAGATTGCTATGGGTGTCGATGATACACCCGTAACCTCCACTGTTACAACGGCATTTGGTACGGGTATTCCAATTATGATTGTACCAGCTATGCACGCCTCTATGTATGCCCATCCGATTGTCCGAGAGAACATCAAGAAGCTTGAAGACTTGGGAGTGGTGTTCATTGGTCCACGGCTAGAGGAAGGAAAGGCGAAAATTGCTACTACAAAGGAGGTTGTTGGTGCTATCATCAAGAAGATTGGAGCTAAACACGATTTTGGTAAAAAACAGTTCCTGATTACTGCTGGACCGACCATTGAATACATTGATCCAGTTCGTATTGTGACAAGTAAGAGTTCAGGTCGAATGGGTGTCGAGTTAGCAAAAGCGGCCTATGAAA
>JBHLNC010000150.1:0-5451 GCA_048937435.1 Promethearchaeota archaeon
ACAATCGCACAGGTCTTGAATACATCAATTGAGATGACGGTGAAGTTGATGTCCCATTTGCTCATATCGCCGTCTATCCGTTCCTTGTAGTAGTTTTCGAATTCAACCCAGCCTTCCATGCCGATGATTCGCTCTGTGGAGATAATCTTGGCATCCTTATGCCATGTGGAGAGAATCTTTTCTGCATTGATTTCTTTGTTCCCCTCGAAATACCGCTCGAGCAATTTTGTGATCGCTTCTCGCTCTTCAACTTCCACCATGTTCCTCACTCTTCTTCACGGACTTTCTTCACTAATTCCTGTGCCCAACCACGAATCACATCCCAGTCACGGAAGTCATAGTGATCGTTCTCACTTTCAAATCCGAGTTTCTCAATACGTTCTCGAACCTCTTTGTACCACTTTCCTCCGAAACTATCAGTATCTGAAAATTCCCAAATCCCATTGAAAAGCCCCAGAGCTATCGGTTGAAGCTTCTGGTCGTTAGCCATTTCAATCAGATGCGTCTTCTTGATTTCTTCAATCTGTGCTGTATTGCCTTCTGCATGTAATATTGCAGGCCAGCCGGAAGAGATGAACAATGCAGTCTTCTTTCCTTGAAGCACATTCCGGTTTCTCTTCAGGAACCGACGCGCCTCGCGAGTCCACCGTTTCTTAACTCCACTCCCAATGACAATCAAATCAAAGATGTGCAGGTCGTCAACCGATGCCTTAGCAAGGTCCACCACTTGAACTTCAAAACCCGCGTCTTCTAGAACCTTAGCGATTTCAGCAGCTGTCTGTGATGTTGCACCATATCGTGTTCCAAAAACGATGAGGGTTCGCAAAGTGTTCACCTAACACGATTTCCCAACTACTCAACTGATGTCGAATCGAATATATAACAGTTGAATCTGTGTGCCAACTACTCCGTCATGAAATATAATCAAGTTAAATTGTCAGCGTTGAAATATTTTGGAAGTAAGTCACCATAAGGTGAACTTGTTTTCCCAGCTCAACTAGTCCGTGGATAGAGGTCTATTCGATTATATGTATTCAGGGCTTCAGTTGTTGTAATGGCTGTGGAAAAAAAATAATGACAGGTGCCCCAACTAAGGGCACCTATAAATATATTGTACAACTCGGGTTGGTCTATTTGAAGGCGTCTCGGACGAAGAAGAGGTAGATGACGATGATGAGTGGGATGATGATGTTGATCAATGTAGTAAAGTCAGTGAAGCCAGAGGTATAGAAGTTGTAGACGCTAAGGATTAGTTGAATGATGTTCCAGATCATCGTAATCATCCAGGCCCAGCCTTTCAGACCCCAGAGGCCCCAGAACAGTAGTATACCAATGATAGCCCAGATAACCATGAAGGCACCGATGGCCATTATAATAATCCCAAAGATTGGGATGAGCATGCCTCCCATTATCATCAGTGCACCAAGTGCTAGGCCGACAAGCGATCCGAGTAGTTGTAGGATGGCGATAATTGTTACGCCCAATGGACGATCAGCCAATTTTTTCACCTAATTTTTTTACAGATTTGCAATTACTTCTTCTGGAGAAGTAATTACTATCAGCCATACATATTCTCCTTATAAATAGAGTAGTTTGTCACTGTTTAACACAGCCTAGAGCGGTCTTTTCGCATTAAGCCATGTTTTAATAATAGGAAATGTTCGCGCCATATTCATCTAATAATACTTGGAAATTCTTCACCAAGAGATTGATGATTATACGAACTTGGATTTATTCGCACCCCACCAATCGATAAACCGGTGTTTCACCTGTTTTCGATACACCCTTTCGATCCCGGTGACGAAATACCCACGAGCCTTATTGTTGAGCACTCGTCGGATGACCCGAATCTGCCCCATGTGCCCCATAAAATGTAATGCCATCCGCTGAATATTCGTCAACACCGATTCCCTACCTCGTGTTGTAATCTTTGCTGGAAGATATCGAAACTCATCTTCAGGCAATTCCTGTAAATAAACAAAAGTTTCGTCTCCAATTTCTAATAATCCGTCAATAATCTCCTCGAACGATATCGGGCAGCCCTGCGCGATATCTTCTTTAGAACTTCCGGTCAGGAACGGACTTCCCTTCTGCCACCCACACTCACCCATCACTGACTTTCCTTGCGCCTGGAGTAAAAACTGACCATCCATATGTGCGGCGCAATGCCCCACAATCCAAATAATAGGATTAATCTCAGGATCAATCTGTTTCTCCACGACACTGGGTTTGATTCCCCAGAGGGTCTGAAGCAGATTCACATAAGCAGTTTCTAAGACATCAATTGCGAACTCTTTCAAACTCCTGTTATCATAGAGTTTCTTGGCCATCTTCATCCCAGCCCCTTTCTAGTCAGTCTCTGCTTTAAATCCTTCAAACGAATAACATAGATGCTGTTATGAAAAATCATTTTTTTGCACACAAAGGAAAGCCTATTATACTATTCTATTGTTAGAATACTATATTATGAGAATACTTGATGAGCCAAATCAAGGCGAAGTCGCAATCCTGAGCCTCCTCAGTGAAGGCGAAACACACGGTTATGCCCTCAACGAAGCCATTGAAAATCGTGGCTTCCGAAACTGGGCAGACATTGGCTTCTCTTCCATCTATGCCATTCTCAACCGCCTTGAGAAAAAGAAGCTCATTACCAGCCGATTAAATCCCTCTGAGAAAGGACCAGCCAAGAAACTCTACAAACTCACACGCAGAGGAAAAACAACACTGCAAAATGCGATTAGACTCTACATTTCTGAACCAGATCGTCCCCGATCACGCGTCGATTTGGGTGCAGCCTATATCACTCTCCTTTCTCCAGATGAAGCCATCCAGTGTCTTGAACACTATCAAAGGCAACTACGTGACCGTCTTACCTACATCAAACAAATTCACAAAGATCAACAACCGCTTCCCTTTGGTGCGGAAATCATCTTCGATCATGGATTAATCAAAGGACAGGCAGAACTGAATTGGGTGGAAAAGGTTCTCAGGCAACTCAAGCAACGCCAGGAGCAGGAACCGAATGAGTAATCGTTATGTCATTAATGATTTCAACTTCTTTGGCGGATTACATTGTGAAACCAGTGCCGTTAGGAAAATCTTCCTCTATCATGACTTGCCTATCTCTGAAGAGATGCTGTTTGGACTAGGTGGAGGGATCGGCTTTATCTATTGGTATGTCAAACAAATGCCGACTCCAATGGTAGGAGGACGGGGGGGTGGACGCTATTTCATTGAAGATGCAGTCCGCCGGGCAGGTGCCGCCCTGAAAGTCAAGCGTACCACAAGTTCTAAGAAAGGTCACACGTGGTTACTTGATAAATTAGCGTCCAATCAACCTGCTGTGCTTTATGGTGACATGGCATATCTGCCTTACATGGGAGTCCCTGAGGACGCTCATTTCGGACAACACGTTTTTGTCGTCTATGGTGTAGATGAAGTCGCAGATGTGGTCTACATTTCTGACCGTGGGCAACATGGTGTTTCTGTTACAGTAGAGGAATTGAAACGGGCACGAGCTTCGAAGTTTCCGCCATGGCCACCGCAACATGCGATCTTTGATTTTCATCTTCCATCCAAATTAACAATTACGTACAAGATGGTGCTGGAGGCGTTGCACTTCACAGTGGATACAATGATGAATCCACCGATTCGGAATCTTGGACTGAAGGGCATGGAAAAGTGGGCAGAACTCGTCGTAAAATGGCCAAAGCTGTTTCCAGGAGAGAAGTTATGGAATGCCCTTTACCAAGGTTTCATTTACATTGAAACCGGGGGCACAGGCGGCAGTTCAATGCGCCCCATGTTCACAAGATACCTCCGAGAGGTCAGTGAGCTCTTCTCTATGAAAGGGATGGAGAGAGTGATTGCAAAATACGAAGAAGCAGGAAAGGTGTGGAGTAAAATTGCCATATCTTTACTCCCCAATGAGTATCCAATGTTACGGAGGGTCCGTGAATGGATACTGGAGCAAAACCGGATAGGCGAAGCCCGAGAACCAGGAACACTCCAACAGATGCTTAAAATCAATCATCAAATTAATACACACATGGACGCAATCACAGCAGAGATTGCTCATGCCCCCGAGTTTCTTCAAACGACGCAGGAAAAAATTCTCCAACTATATGAAGTGGAAAAGGAAGCAATTCAATTACTTCAAGATGTGATTAAAGAGAGTTGACACAAGATGGAAAAAGTCGACTACCGAAAAACCATGAAAGAATTCTATAATCCCCCACACACGCCAGTCATTGTCGATGTACCAGAACTCCAATATCTGATGATTGACGGGAAAGGCTACCCGGGCACTTCTCAAGAATATCAAGCGGCTGTCGAAGCCCTCTACCCAGTTGCTTACACATTACGGTTCGCCATTAAAAATGCAGGCATCCTCGATTTCAAAGTCATGCCCTTAGAAGGACTCTGGTGGGCTGAAGACATGGAGGCCTTCATCATCGACAATCGCAAGGACGAATGGTTATGGACATCCATGATCATGCAACCACCCGCCGTGACACACGAAAGTTTTCAGGAAGCCGTTGAACAGGTGACCAAAAAGAAGAACCCCATAGCCCTTCCAAAGATACGCTTAGAGACTTATCATGAAGGCAAATCTGTTCAGATCATGCACATTGGTTCCTACTCTGAAGAAGGACCCAGCATTGAGAAGATGCACCAATACGCCTTTGACCAAGGTTATGAACTTCGTGGCAAACACCACGAAATCTATCTCAGCGACCCACGCCGTACCGTCCAGGAGAAACTCCGAACTGTCATTCGGCAACCAATCAAATAATGCAACGCTTACATTATGATTATTGTGGGATTTGGAGAAGATATTCACCGCGAATTATCAATAGCACTGAGAAGAGAAGAATCCAGCTCGAAGCAATCAGATTCATGATAAACGCTTGCATTGTTGTTAAGGAAAACCCGTTGGCAATCACGAAAAGTCCACTAAAACAGGTTAATATGCTAGCCCCTAGTGCTAGAATGAATATTGCCCCAGATTGTCTATCAAGACCAATAAAAAGTGGCGAGAATGAAAAGGCCATAAACGCTGGCAAGACCAGTATCCACACCCAACTCAAATGATAGACGAATTGAGCTATGTACCCACTAAACAGCATTTCAGCCCTCACCAATGCTTGATAAATAATGACAACACCCATCAACACGCCCAACATCCCTGCTAACATACCCAAATAAGACCGATAACGCACTTGAATCCGTAAAACTTGAAACATGAAAATCATCAAGAGCACTCCCGCAACACCATAGGCAAGATGCGCAATTGAAAAAGGCTGATATTGACTAATGCCAGGAAACCCGAAGAGGAAATAGGCAGAAGTGATACTCAACAAAACGCCAACTATAGCACCTACCCCACCCCAACCGCCAAATCGAGGAGAAATTAGCCAACTCCACACCCGCCTTCTTGTTACTAACCCT
>JBHLNC010000151.1:0-5419 GCA_048937435.1 Promethearchaeota archaeon
TCGACGTCAAAGGCGATAAGTCGCCGTTGGGTTGCCTGTGCCATAGTACCTTCTACAATGTGTCTGTCCTTTTATCAGTAGCTCCGTATCGTCTCAAAAACCAAGTCCTTCTAGAAGGACAACAAAGTTTTACGGTTTCAAGGAGTAATTGAAGACCCAGTCTGAGAAGAGGTGCAAATAAATGCGACGTTTCTTGTATGCTGATCCAACCGTTTGCGTAGGCTGTCGTATCTGTGAAGCGGTTTGTAGTTTTCATTGGGAAAAAACCCTTAACCCGAAAAAAGCTCGGAATCGGGTTCGTCGAGTCGATCCAGGATTAGATGTCGTGGTTGCCTGTCGTAATTGTGAACAGCCATGGTGTGTGGAAGCATGTCCTGAAGAAGCCCTTCAAAGGAATAAGCAAGGAATTGTTGTAGTAAAATCGAAGAAATGTAGAGGCTGTGGGGCGTGTGTGGAAGCATGTCCCTTTGGAGCGATTTTCTTACACCCGGAAACCCAAAAAGCCATCAAGTGTGTGGCATGTGGCTTTTGTACGACATATTGTCCCGTGAATACCTTACGGATAACCACTGAGGAAGAATTGGCAGCATTAAAGCAACAGAAGGTTATCCAACATGAGTGTGGAAATCTTCTCGAAGAGCTTCGAGTAGAACGAGAGGAAAAGGGAGGCGAGGAATAATGACACGTAAACTGAAATTAGGTGGATATGCAGGACAACATCTTCATGTGGATATGACGAAAGGACTGTGTAAACCGGTTCCACTAGAGAAAGAATTTGCCCTCAAATACATTGGAGGGCAGGGCTTTGCTTCTCGTATATTATATGATCGAGTTGGTCCTCAAACTGATCCCTTAAGCCCAGACAATGTGCTCATTTGGGCGACCGGTCCATTCACAGGCACTCTTTGGCCACAAGCATCCCGATATGTTGTAGGTGCTAAATCACCTCTGACAGGTATTTTTGGAGAAGCCCATTCAGCTGGTCATTGGGGTCCTGAATTGAAGTTTGGTGGATTCGACACAATCATTGTCACAGGACGTGCAAAAAACCCAGTTTATCTTCTCATTGATAATGGAAACGCACAATTAATCGATGCAAAGGATTTGTGGGGACGGAATACAAACGAGACTGAAGAAATCATCAAAGAAACGCACCAAGACCCCAACTTCCGAGTCTCCTGCATCGGCCAAGCGGGTGAAAATCTAGTTCGATTCGCGGCAATTATTAATGACTATGACCGTGCTGCAGCACGTTCTGGCATAGGTGCAGTAGCAGGTAGTAAACGTCTCAAGGCAGTAGCAGTTCGTGGAAGCCAAGATATTCCTGTGGCTAAACCAGACAAGTATCTTGAAGTCATTGAAAAATTACATCAAAAGATGCTTGACAGTCCCTTCACAGCTAACCGAGCGAAATATGGGACCACCAATCTTGTCGAACTAATGCAAGAAATCGGTCGTCTTCCCAGTTATAACATGCGATCAGGTGTTTTTGCTGAATATCAGAAAATTAGTGGTGAAGCCATCAGAAAACACTATTTAGTAAAACCTCGGGCGGATTACGCTTGTTTACAGCGATGTGGACGATACACTCTGGTTAAGACTGGCCCATATGCGTATTGTGGTGGAAGTCCTGAATATGAATCCCAGTCGGCGTTAGGAAGTCGATGTGGTAATGAAAACCTCGAATCCATCCTGTATGGTCACCATTTGAGCAACTTGTATGGAATGGATACTATTTCAACAGGGGCAACGATTAGTTGGGCTATGGAGGCGTGGGATGAGGGGCTAATTACTGCCGAAGATACTGGTGGAATTGATTTGAGTTGGGGCAATCATGAAACGATTGTTAGGCTAATTCATATGATTGCCAATCGGGAGGGTTTTGGAGACATTCTCGCAGAAGGAAGTTTTAGAGCAGCACAAAAGATAGGAAGAGGAACCGAGAAGTTTGTAATGCATAGTAAGAAACAGGAGATTGCAGGACAGGAACCTCGAGCTCAGAAATCTATGGGATTAGCTTCAGCCACGGCGGCACGGGGCGCCGACCACTTGTATGCGTTTCCCGTGTTAGATGAAATTGGTTTCGATGAAGAAATTGGAATTCGATACGGCAAGAAATACCTACCAGAAATTGGAGACCGTTTAGACCCGAAATACAAGGGAATTATGGTGAAAGAGAATGAGGATTTCTGTGCGGTAGTGGAATCCCTTGGAGTTTGTAAGTATGGTACATTGATACCTCCTGTTCTCTTTTATGAAGATATTGTCGCGACATTTGATGTCACGGTCGGAATATCATTAACAGAAGCAGAGTTCCGTCTAGCGGGTGAACGCATAGTGAATCTAAATCGTGCATTCAATATTCGTGAAGGAATTCGTCGAAAGGATGATTCACTGCCACGTCGTCTGACCCATACACCAGCCCCAGATGGCCCTTCAAAAGGTCAAATTGTGGAATTAGATCAAATGCTTGATGAATACTATGAACAGCGGGGCTGGAATGTGAAGAACGGATTACCTACCAACCGCATAATGCGTAGAGTAAACCTCGATGATGTTGTTGAAGATTTAGCCAAACATGGTATAGTTTTACCTAAGTCAACTAGCACTGATTGAAATCGGTGGTTTGTACATCACGTCCTGTGTTAACTGGATGCGGTACGTCTGGGTGGTTGACAGCACCTCGGACCCGCTGCGGTCTACGTCAACGGGTCGTGGCCACGGAATGACTGGGGTATATGACTCCAGTCGGGCATACCTAGATCTGTTAAACGAAGTCCTATAAACACCGCGATTTATTTACCCACCATATGGCAAGAGACTTCTCGCCGACAAAGTTAAATTCAGACTGACAAGAGTGAGTCTTAAGCGGGAATTGTGTTATCATCCACGTGGGTCAGTAAGAATACAAGGAGTACGAACAATTGTGAAAGTACTTGTGACAGGACCGCATCTTTCTGGAAAAAGTGCATTAATTCAAGGTTTAGCTAAGGGTAATGTCATCAACATTCAAGCGAATGGGACAACGGTGGGCCTTGACCATGGAGTGGCAGAGGCGTTTAAGATTCCAATCCGATTGTTTGGGACACCGGGTCTAGCTCGATTTAAAGTCCTGCGCAGGATAATTTCAGAAGGTGCGGATGGTATTCTTTTTGTTGTGGATGCGAGTAACCCTGAAGGGGATGGAGAAGCACGCTATATTTGGACTGAGATTAGTGATTTACTACCAAACGTGCCTTGTATTGTCGCAGCAAATAAGCAGGATCTGACTGATTCGCGAACACCGGAAAGAATTCGCCATGACTTGAGTTTTATGGTAGGAGTACCAGTAATTCCGATTAGTTGTAAAACGGACTATAATTTGGAAAAGCTCCTGCCCGCCATGGCTATGCTCATCACCTATGAATGGAGTCCCATTTTACGAGCTTTTGGAGCAACCGGAGAAGCTAGCTTCGCAGATTTAGCTAAGAGTCTCCGAATAAGTGAAACCAAAGTACGGGGCTATCTGCGATGGTTTGAACTGCGGAAAATGGTATTCGCAGATTGGGAAAAGAAAACAGCCCATCTCGCTCCAGGAATCGCCAAAATTCTTGCTCAACGCTAACAAACTCAAAAGCTCTAACAGCTCATGCGTCAACTACCACTGATTGAGATCGGTGGTTTGTACATCACGTCCTGCAGTAGCTGGAAGCGGTACGTCTGGGTGGTTGATAGCACTCCAGACCCGCTGCGGTCTACGTCAACGGGTCACAGCCACACCTGCGTAAGCGGTGAGCAGGCAACGGGTTGGTGCGGCTCGTGATTCTCTGCGCCAGAGATTATTTAAACTCATAGAATATGTTGGGAGTGGTCAAGTTCTCCACCGTCTGAAGGTTGTGGTCTCCTTGACCTAATCATGCATGAAATTGGTAGTTAGAATGACTGTTTCAGGTCCGGTTTGGAAAAGGCTCCTGAAGGTTCTGAAAGAACAAGGAGTTGTACATCTTACATTAATTGACCCCGACCCCGTAAAGCAATCCGCTGATGATGCTGGAAGGATTGCGAAGCTTGCTGAAGCCGCGGGGACAAATGGAGTAATGATTGGTGGATCGACTGCATTCGGAATAATTGATGAAACCATTCAAATTATCAAACAACAGGTGCAAATTCCCATCATACTTTTTCCAGGTAATATTTCAGGACTTTCACGCTTTGCTGATGCTGTTTTCTTCATGAGCCTCTTAAATTCACGAACAACCTACTGGATGATAGATGCCCAAACCCTCGCCGCCCGATTTATCAAAGGCTTCGACCTTGAACCCATATCAATGGCCTATCTCATTGTAGACCCTGGAGGAACAGCCGGTTTTGTTGGTGATGCACGCTTACTTCCAAGAGACAAGCCTGAAATCACCCTCGGCTATTCACTGGCGGCTCAATATATCGGATTTCAACTCGTCTACCTTGAGGCAGGTTCAGGAGCAGAGAATGCTGTGCCACACTCTATGGTTGAACTAGCATCTAACAAATTAGATGTTCCTTTAGCCGTGGGAGGTGGAATGAACACAGCTGAACAAGCTGCGGCAACCGCAGCAGCGGGTGCTGACATTATCGTGCAAGGCACAATCGTTGAACGCACAATTTTGAAAGATAAAGGTAAGCTGCTCACGAAGACAATCGAAGCCATTAAACAAGCCAAAAAGAAGTGATGCTTGTTTTACGTGATTATTATTTTGATAGTTAACCCGCCGCCTATCGGTGGGAATATGGCTACAACATCGCCATCAGTAAGTTTTGTTTTAAGACCTTGTTGGAGCCTTACGTGTCGTCCATTGACAAGGACGTGAAAGTAGGATTTGAGTGTCCCGTCGGGTTCGAGGAGCATTTTGGTTAATTTGTCACCGAATTGTTTACCAAGTGTATCGATAACTTCTTGAACATCGGTGGCTTCGAGTTCGGTTTCTCTGGTTCCAGTAAGGGCGCGAAGGCTAGTGAACATGCGAACGATGACTTTGGGTTTTTTCGTCATTTGTATTAATTCACCTTATCCGCTAGTTTCGAAAGAGAGGGCGCGATGGGGGCAAATGCTGACGCATACTCCACAGCCGTAGCATAGTTCTTTATTGACTTGGGCTTTTGTAGTCTCGGGATTGACGGTTATAGCGGAGTATGTACAAGACTTGCTACAGAGTCCGCATCCCGAGCATGCTTCTTCGTTTACTGTTGGTGGAAGACTTACGATTCGAAGGGTTTCTGAGGGTAAGTGTTTGAGGGCGATTCCGCGAACATCTTCAGGAGATGTGTGGCCATGAGAGCCGAGAAATTCAGCAATTTCAGTGGCGATGCGTCCATAAACTGATTGACCTTCGAGAATAGCGGCTGTGCACACTTGGACGGCGCTGGCTCCGACCATGAAGAATTCGATGGCATCAGCACCAGT